>CAYWWL010000108.1:0-7097 GCA_964461925.1 uncultured Caulobacterales bacterium
TACGACCTGTTCGCGTCGGACACGAAGTTCGACTCCGGCACCGGCTGGCCCTCGTTCTTCAAGCCGATCGACGGCGCGCTTGAAACCAAGACCGACTTCAAGCTGTTTTATCCGAGAACGGAATACCATTGCGCGCGCTGCGGCGGGCATCAGGGCCATGTCTTCAAAGACGGTCCGAAGCCGACCGGATTGCGCTATTGCAATAATGGCGTGGCGTTGACCTTCAAGCCGAAAGCATAAGCGCTTTTTACCGCCGGCGAACCCGTTCTGGCCGTCGCCGGCGGGTTTGACCGCGCGCCGGCAATCAACCTATGGCTCGTCCTTTAGACAAAAGGGTCGCGCCATGCAGAATTCCTCTCCCCAAATCGCTTTGCCGACGTCCGCGGCGGACGCTTCGGCCTTGATCCAACAAGCCATCGAAGTGGTGACGCCGTTCGCCTTTAGCGCGGTCGGCGCCTTGGTGGTCTTCGTCCTCGGTCTCATAATCGCCGGCCGGATCCGCGCCGGGGTGCGCTCCGCGCTGAACAAGGCCGATCAGTTCGACGAAACCCTCGCCGGGTTTTTGTCGAGCCTTGTCTATTATGGCCTTTTGGTGCTGGTGGTGATCACCACGCTTGGCGTCTTTGGCGTGCCGACCACAAGCTTTGCGGCGGTCATCGGCGCAGCTGGTCTCGCCATCGGCCTCGCCTTGCAAGGTACGCTCGGCCACGTTGCGTCGGGGGTGATGTTGCTGGCGTTTCGGCCGTTTAAGATCGGCGATTACATCAACGCTTCGGGTCATGAAGGCACGGTGAAGCAAATCGGTCTGTTCACCACCGAACTCGCCACCGTCGACAATAAGAAAATCATTCTGCCGAACGGCGAGGCTTGGTCGAGCTCAATCGTGAATTTTTCGGCCTTCGATACGCGCCGGGTCGATCTCACCTTCGGCGTGTCCTATGGCGACGATCTGAACAAAGCGATGGACGTCATTCGCGCCGCGGTCGGCGCCGAGAGCCGGGCCCTCGCGGAGCCGGAGCCGGTGATCGCGGTCGGCAATCTCGGCGACAGCTCCGTCGACATTATTTGCCGCGTCTGGGTCAAAAGCGGGGATTACTTCCCGGTGAAATGGGCGATGTTGAAAGACGTCAAGGAACGCCTTGACGCGGCTGGCGTCACTATTCCGTTCCCGACGCAAACCGTCATTCGCGAAGACGGCGCGGCGGCGTAGATTGCGCCGCGCTAGGCGTTATTGATTGCCGGCCTGGGAAATCGCCAATGCCGGATCATTGACGATCTCAATGCCGTTGGTGGCCGGCGCAGCCGTCGTTTGAGCCGCCGCGCCGGCCCCAGGGTTAAGGCTCGCTTCCGGCGTTTCGCTCTCGGTCGAGGCCTCTTCCGCGGCGTCAGCGTCCGCGCTGGGCGCGGCGGCGGGGTCGGCGACGCCTTCGACGATCACGCCAAAGCGCGGCGGCGGGGTCGTCGACAGACGAATGGCTTCTTTCTTCAGCGACGGCGACGGCGCCACTGGCCCGTCAAAGGTGAAGGTCGGCGTTTTCTTCACTGCCGCCGCCTGCTGGGCTTCGGGTTTTGACTGGGGCGCGCGTTGTCGCGCGGAAACAGCGGCGCGTTGCGGGGTCGCATCGGCGCCGCGCGCAACCGCGTTGGTCCGAGACGGCGTAGCCGCCGCAGAACGCGCAGATGAGCGCGCCGATGGACGCGCAGATGGACGCGTCGGCGCGCGCGCGGCGGAACGTTGCTCGGAACGTTCGATCGGGATCTGCGCCAGGACGCGGGATTCCGCCACGTGATAAATCATGATCGATTGTCCGTCATCGGAATCAAGCAGCAGCGCGAGACGCTCGCCGTCGAGGCCGACGCTGCGCACGACCCCGTCAATAGGCGTCGCGATCGCGAACCGGTTCATGCTCTCGGCCACCGATAGTTTCGGCGTGATCGACGCGGCCGCTGGGGCCATCGCCGGCTGAATGGCGGTCTGACGCTCTGGCGACGGCGCAGCGGCGGCCGGCGCCGCGGCGGCGTCGGAATCCTGCACCGCGATCTTCACCGGACTAGGCGCGCCGGCTTGCGGCGCCGCTCCCGTGGAAGGATCGCCGAACACGAATACGGCGACAATCAGAACAAGGAGGAATACGAAAGGAATCGTCGCCGTCGCCACCAACATGTTGCGGACCATCACGCCGCCTTCATTGGCGGAAGCGGCCCCTGCGGCGAAATTTTCGAACGCGCGCCGATAGGCCCGGGTCTCGTCCGCGGAATCGGACGCCGATTGATCGTCGTCGTCAAAGCGCCGGGCGGTCAGATCTTCGTCGTCGTCAAACGGTTCGTCGTCGACGCCGTCGTCGGCGTCCCGATCAGCGGCCTTGGCGACGTCGTCGAATTCCGCGTCGTCGTAGGCTTCACGGTCGTCGCCAGCGTCGCGCACGTCTTCCGTGTCGCGTTCGTCCTCGATCTCCAGCTCCGATGCGTCGTCTCGCGTGGCCGCCATGATAAGGCCCCATTCCATCTATTGCGCGTCAGCGCGGTTCAATTGACATCCAGCGCAGGCCATGAGATGCGCGCTGCATGCCCTCTTCCGACAACGCCCCCATGGACGCCCCCAGCACCGATCAATCGGCCTCGACCGAAGTCACAGTTAAAGAGGAAGATAACGGGGCAAGGCTTGATAAATGGTTGTCAGATCAACTGAATGATCTGACCCGGAGCCGCTTGAAGGCGTTGATAGAGGGTGGCGCATTGGCGCGTAACGGCGAAACCTTCACCGATCCGAGCTGGAAAATTAAGATTGGCGAAACCTTTCGCTTAACCATGCCAGAGATTGTCGCGGCGACGCCAAAGCCCGAAGCCATCCCCCTCGACGTCTATTTCGAAGACGACCATGTGATTGTCATCAACAAACCGGCGGGCATGGTTGTGCATCCGGCGGCGGGCAATTGGTCCGGCACCTTGGTGAACGCGCTCATCGCCCATTGCGGCGACAGCCTATCGGGCGTCGGCGGCGTCGCCCGTCCCGGCATCGTCCATCGCCTCGACAAAGACACCTCAGGCCTGATCGTCGTCGCAAAGCACGACGCCGCCCACCAGAAACTGACCGCCGCCTTCGCCGTGCACGATATCGAGCGGGTCTATGAGGCGATCTGCGTCGGCGCGCCGCGGCCGAGCGTCGGCGTCGTCGACGCGCCGATCATCCGCCTCGGCGGCGACCGCAAGAAAATGGGCATCGCCAAGCCGAAACCGGCGACCATCGCCGGTCGCGCGGAAACGCCAACCTTTATCGATCTTGACGCCGGCGATGACGAAGACCCGAAACCCCAGCTCCCGCCTGGGGCGCGCCATGCGGTGACCCATTATAAAACCCTGGCGTTCTATGGCCGCGGCAGGGCGAAAATCGTCGGCGACGCGGTCGCCTCGCGGATCGAATGCCGACTTGAGACCGGCCGGACCCACCAGATCCGGGTGCATATGAGCCATATCGGCGCGCCATTGATCGGCGATCCGGTTTATGGCCGCGGGCCCGGATTGCCGGGATTGCGGCCTGGAGACGAGCCCGCGGACGCGGCGCTAGCGGTCTTAGGCAAATTCAAGCGCCAAGCTCTGCACGCGCGCACGTTGGGCTTTATCCATCCGGAAACTGGCGAAGAAATGCGCTTTGAAGCCCCGGCGCCAGCGGATCTTGACCGGTTGGTGCAGGTTCTAGAGGCGTTATAAGCGGCTATATCCGCGGCTTGTGGGTGGATTCGCCTGCGCCTCACGGGGATGTGTTCGCGGATCCGGCGAAGTGACCGCCTGGCGCGCCAACGCGCCTCGCTGACGCCACAAATCCGGTCTATGGCTTATGCCGTACCGGAAAATATCATGAATAAACCCTTTAAATCCCATTTGCGGCCCCCATATCTGGGATGCGGGACCGTCGCCGCAATGGGACGGTCATGCAGACGCATGAAACGCATTCTCGCCAGGATTGGGAGATAAATAGTATGGCTAACGAAGTCGTCAGCGCGCCGGCGCTGACCCCGGAAGGGTCTTTGTCGAGATATCTATCGGAAATTCGCAAGTTTCCGATGTTGGAAAAAGACGAAGAATACATGCTCGCGAAACGCTTCGCCGAGCATGAAGATCCAGATGCAGCGCAGAAACTGATCACCAGCCACCTGAGGCTCGTGGCGAAAATCGCTATGGGCTATCGCGGCTATGGCCTGCCGATCGCCGAAGTGATCTCGGAAGGCAATGTCGGCCTGATGCAGGCCGTGAAGCGCTTTGACGCGGAGAAAGGCTTTCGCCTCGCCACCTACGCGATGTGGTGGATCCGAGCGTCGATCCAAGAATACATCCTGCGCTCTTGGAGCTTGGTGAAAATCGGCACCACCGCGGCGCAGAAGAAATTGTTCTTCAACCTACGCAAGATCAAAGGTCAGATCGACGCCGTCGAAGACGGCGATCTGTTGCCGGAGCAAGTCGAACATATCGCCACCAAGCTCGGCGTCACCGAAGACGACGTCGTCTCCATGAACCGACGCATGGCGGGCGGCGAAGCCTCGCTCAACGCTCCGCTCGGCAAAGGCGAAGACGCCGGCGGCGAGTGGCAGGATTGGCTGGTCGACGAAGATGCAGTCAACCCGGAGCAAAAGCTCGCCCAGGACGACGAGCATCAGATGCGGATGAGCTTGCTCGAAGAAGCCCTCTCCGGCCTCAACGAACGCGAGCAGCATATCCTCACCGAGCGCCGCTTGAAGGACAATCCGGCGACCCTGGAGGATCTGTCGAAGGTCTATGACGTGTCCCGCGAGCGGATCCGCCAGATCGAAGTCCGCGCTTTCGAAAAGCTGCAGAAAGCCATGAAGCGGCTTGATCGCGAAGCGCGGGCGCCGACGACCATTGAAGCGGACGCCATCGCACCGTAACCTGTCGTGCGATGACCGACGCATGCGCCTATACAATTCGCACAGCAACGAACGCCGATATTGACGTTTTGTCGGCGCTCGGCCGGTCCACCTTCGTCGGCAAATTCGGCCACCTCTATACGGCCGAGAACCTCGAACTATTTCTGTCCACTGAACAGTCACCGGCGCGCTACGCCGAGCTTATCGCCGACCCCGGGCTGGCGATCTGGCTGGCGGAGACGCCGGCCGGCGACGCGGCCGGCTATCTATGCGCCGGCGACAATCGCTTGCCCTCGCCGCCCACCAATCGCGACGGCGGCGAGATCAAGCGGCTCTATGTCGCCGACGCCCACCAAGGCGCAGGCCTCGGCGGCGCGCTGTTCAAACGCGGCTTTGATTGGCTGCGCGAAAGCTATCGTGATCTATATCTCAGCGTGTTTTCGGAGAATGACGGCGCCCAGCGGTTCTACGCTCGGGCCGGGTTCACGAAAATCGGCGAACATTTCTTCAAGGTCGGCGACCATAACGACCTCGACTATATCTATCATTTGCGCGTCTAACCGCCGAGGATTTCCTCGACCCATTGCGGCACGATCTCGCCGGCCGGCCCATAGCGCGCATCCGTGAACGCTTCTGCGTTTTCCGACGGCTCCAGATTTAATTCAGTGCACGGCACGCCAAGGTGGCGCGCGCCGTGATCGAAGCCGGCGGCGGGATAGACCGACCCGGACGTGCCGATCGACACGAACAGGTCGGCCGTGGCGATCGCCTCTTCGATCCGCTCCATATGCATCGGCATCTCGCCGAACCAAACGACGTCGGGCCGCATTTGACCGATCGCGCCGCAATGCGGACAAGCGCTCGACAGGTCGATGTCGTCTGTCCATGGCGTCACCGCGCCGCAGCCCTCCCCTGTCGGTCCGGCGCACCGCGCCTTCGTCAGCTCCCCATGCATGTGCACGACCCTCGCCGAGCCGCCGCGTTCATGCAAGTCGTCGACGTTTTGGGTCACCAAGGTCAGGCGCCCGCCTTTCAGCGCCAGCCCTTCTTCGAGCCGCGCCAAGGCGCGATGAGCAGGATTTGGATCGACGCTTGGCAGGCCCGCCCGGCGCGCATTGTAAAAACTGTGCACCAAGAGCGGATCGGCGGCGAAGCCTTCCGGCGTGGCGACGTCGCGATAGTCGTATTTCGACCAAACGCCGTCGGGGTCGCGAAATGTCGAGACCCCGGATTCGGCGGACACGCCGGCTCCGGTGAGAATGACGATATTCCTCGGCGATGCGCTCGTTGCCGTCATATCTCTCTGCCCCCTCTTCCGTGTAACGCAAAAATGTCGCCGCCCGGGGCGTAGCGCAAGCCTCAAGGCCGCTAACGAGCGCAGGAAAGCGTTGCGCGCGACCGTCGAAACCAATATGGCTAGCGCCATGACGACCCGCGTTTTGTTTGTTTGCCTCGGCAATATTTGTCGCTCGCCCGCCGCTGAAGGCGTGCTCCGCGCGCGCGCCTTGGCGCGAGACGTGGACATCGTCATCGATTCCGCCGGCACCGGCGACTGGCATGTGGGCGATCCGCCGGACGCGCGGATGATCGCGGCGGCGGGCAAGCGCGGCGTTAAGATCGATCACCAGCGAGCGCGGCAAGTGGAGCTCGCGGATTTCTATACGTTCGATTATTTGCTGGCGATGGATTTGCGCAACCATACCGACCTGCTGGCGCTGGCGCCGCCGAACCGCGAATGCGACATTCGGTTGTTCCTCGATTTCTCCCCCGGCGACGTGCGCGAGACCCCCGACCCGTATTACGGCTCAGCTGGCGGCTTCGAACGGGTCCTCGACCTGATTGAGGCCGGGGCGGAAGGTTTCCTCGATCACATCGAAGATTCCAGCGGATAATCGATCAAGCGCTCGTAATGGCGCTCGCCGCCATAAGCCGCTGATTCATACAAAACGAATTCATCGACCAAGGTCGGCCCCAAACCGAAGCCGCTGCGCTGGTCGCACCAATGGGTCACGTCGTCGGCGCTTTCGCCGCGCACATAGGCGAGGGTCACATGGGGCGTGAACTTTCGCTTTTCCAACGCCACGCCGATCCGGCGCAGGGCGTAACTAACTTTCTCCTGCAGACCGGACAGAGTTTCGTCGTCGACGACGCGAGCCCAAACTGCATGGGGTTTCTTGCGGCCAAAAAAATCGCAGCCGGACAGGCGCAGCGAGACCG
>CAYWWL010000109.1:0-3003 GCA_964461925.1 uncultured Caulobacterales bacterium
CTCTTCGCGTTCGCTGCTATCCTCTATGGTCGGACATGGGTGCATTACCGCGTATGGCGTTGGCGGCACAAAATGCCTTTATTGTTCGGCTTCGCCCTCGTGGCCCTATTTATCTGGATCGCGGAGAACATCGGCACTTTGGCGGGCGCCTGGCTCTACCCTGATCAAGAGGCGGGGTGGCGGCTCGTGTCGTTCGGCAAAATGGGCTCTTGGTACCTCTTGATGATTATTTCCTTCGTCTTGGTCACTCTGGTGCGCCGACCGAAGGCGCTTGGCGGCGCGCGGCCGCGTTAAGTCATCGCCGCTGCGATCGTCTTTGACCGCGCGTCGACGTCGTGGGCGTCGATCGCGCCGGTTTCGAAAAACTCCGTAGCCGCATTGATCATCGCGCCATAGGCGATCCGCGCCGCGTCCGTGCCGAGACTGACGCGCTTGACGCCCGCTTCGCCAAGCGTCTTCGCGGAATGGGGCATCTGCCGGAATCCCACCAATACATTGACGGGCTTATCAAGCTCGGCGCACATGGTTTGAATCTGATCGAGGTCGACGACGCCCGGCGCGTAAAGAACGTCGGCGCCGGCGGCGTCATAGGCTTTGAGCCGCTCCATGCATGCGTCGAAATCGCGATCCCCAGTGGAGAATGTTTCGCACCGCGCGGTGAAGACGAAATCGCCGGGCAGGGACCGCGCCGCTTCGACGGCGGCTGCGACCCGTTCCACCGCTAGGGCGTGGTCGTAAGCGCCGCCGAAATAGGGGTTCGCGGCGTCTTCAATCGAGCATCCGGCGAGGCCGGTCTCTCCCGCCGCCCGCACTGTCGCTTCGACCTGTTCAGGGCTCTCGCCGAAGCCGGGACCGAGGTCGGCGGAAACCGGAATATCGACATTTGCGCATAGGTCGCGGCAGTGTTGCAGCTTTTCTTCAAGACTGACCGCGCCGTCGAGTTTGCCGATGCTCCAAGCGAAGCCTCCCGAGGTGGTGGCTAAAGCTTTGAAGCCGATCGCAGCGAGCATTTTCGCGCTGCCCACATCCCAAGGGTTCGGCAACAATAGCGGCGCGTCTTGATAATGGAGCGCGCGGAAATCAGGTTTCGCGGTTTCAGTCGACATGGCTGGCCTCCGTTTAGGTCGGTCTTCGCCGCCTAAGGTAGGTGCGTCAAAAGACGAAAGAGAGCGATTTGTGCAGCGCCGACTGCATAAACTCCAAGACGTTCGGCTGCGCGCAGGGATTGGCCAAGCAGGACACGTTTCGATAGGCTTTAAGGAGGCGCTGTGACGAGGCAATGACAATGCAATGACAATGCGCTGGCGGCGCTATCCGGCGCTGACGATGGAGAGCGATAATGGGGCAAATCTTTCGGAGCCAAGCCTTTTGGGGAGCGACCGTCGTAGCGCTCATCGCGGCGTTGACCGCAGCGATTTATTTCTTCGTGATCGACGGCGCGATCCCGAAGAAGAGCCGATATGATCTCGACATCGACGTTTTGCGAGCGCTCGCCGCCGCACCGGACGACGCGCTGCCGGTGGACGTTCGAGTGGAGACCCTAGCGCGCACGCCGGCCCCATATTTTGCGTTGCGCGCAGGCGGCGGCCTACGCCAGGCGATCATGGCGCGGTCGACGTTTCAAATTCGAACGCCAACGGATCATTATGTTCTCGAGGCGGGGATGGATCAGGACTTGGCGGAAGAATACGGTCAAGCGGCTGACTTCGATGCGGCGGTCTGGGATCGGATCCAAACCTTGATGGCGTCATCGCGCGGCGTCCTCGTCACCCACGAACACCCGGACCACATCGGCGGCGTCGTGCGCCATAGAAACCCCGACGCGCTCGCCGACAAGGTGATATTGACCCAGGCGCAGCTTGACGGACTGCCGGCGTTCGCGCCGGACGAGGGCGCGATGGCGCCCTTCGCTGATTATGAGCCGATCAGCCTGGATGGACCGCGCCGCATCGCGCCAGGGATCGTCATGCTCCCCGCGGCCGGGCATACGCCAGGCAGCGTGATCATTTTCGTTCGCCTCGCCTCGGGCGATGAATTCTTATTTATCGGCGACATCGCCTATACCCGCAGCAATGTGATTGACGGGGTCGATCGGGCGCGGTTCGTTCGCTTTTTGATGGTCGACCCTGAAGATCGGGACGCAGTGGTCAATCAGCTAAGCGCATTGCATGCCTTGAGCGAAACTCATCCTGAGATCCATATCGTCCCTGCGCATGCTGAACCTTATCTGCGCGACTTAATAAGGGCCGGGGTCGTGCACGAAGGGTTCGCCATGCCGGAGCCTGGGAACTAAGCGGCGCCGTTGTCGATCGCCCGCGCGCAGGATGCCGTTCGCTTGATCCGCGGACAACGCAATAATATTACATTAGACGGAACATTTTGTGGTGCGCAGTTGCTTGAAGCGAGCCATGTCGCCGCGTATGCGCTGATTTCGTTCGCGATTGAGTATGTCGACCTTGCCGGCGATCTAGTCGGCGATACGGCGGCGTGCGCTGGCGCGCTGCGCAAGAAGATTTCGCGACCCCAATGAGTGCGCTATCATGCGATGACCGCCATGGATATTTCGCCAAGCGTACAATATTGCGCGCCGAAATAGGTAAGTGACTACAAATTTGAACGCGCCGTCCTCCCCTATGATCGACAGGGCGGCAGGGGCGGCAAGGGGGCAGCAGGGACGCAGCTCGGCTGCGCTAGAATCGTGATGATGAAACCAGGACAAAAGATCGTATTGCCCAATTATGGCGACACGCCGATGCACGCGGTTGATCAGCTTCTTCGCATCGAGGAATGCCCTTTTCCCGATGTCTCGCGCCTTAAGCCGACAGATATCGTCGTCAAAGTGCGTTGCGCCAGCGTTGGCTTCGTCGATCTCTTGATGATGACCGGGCAATATCAACACATGGCGCCGCCGCCATATACGCCGGGCATAGAATACGCCGGGGAAGTGGTCTGGACGGGGCAGGACGTTAAGGCCTGGAAAGTCGGCGATCTGGTGATGTCGGA
>CAYWWL010000109.1:3103-7042 GCA_964461925.1 uncultured Caulobacterales bacterium
GCCGCCGGCATGGCTGCGGTCGATCTCGCCAAACTGTTGGGCGTGGACGCCATCGCCGTCGGTCGTTCGGCGGACAAACTCGCCGTCGTCAAAGACCATGGCGCCGCCGCCGTCATTCAAACCGGGTCAGCGCGCGAGACCGTCGACGGGCGACCCTTGCGGGCGGCGGTCAAGGAATTGGCGGGCGGCGAGGGCGTCGACGTCGTCTATGATACGGTCGGCGGCGAACTCGGCGGCGAATTATTGCGATCTTTGGCCTTTGGCGGGCGCTATATCGTCGTCGGCTGGGCCAGCAACGTTTCGGAAAGCGGCGGACGGGCGACATTTCAACCTGATCGGTTGCCGACCAACATTATGCAGATGAAATGCCTGCAGGTGATGGGATCTCCCATGGTGATTTATTCCACGCGACATCCCGAATGGCGCAAACGCCAATTGGCGCAAATTTTCGAGTGGGCCGGCGAGAGGAAGATCAATCCTTTCGTTTCGCACCGATTCCCGATGACGGCGTTTCGCGAGGCCGCAGCGGCGAAATTTCGCGGCGACGTCGTCGGTAGTTGCGTCATGCAGCTTTAAGGGCCGCGCCCGTTATTTGCGCCACAGATGGACGAAGAGCACGCTCGCTGCGGCGAGTTCGACCAGGGCGATCATGCCCAGCAGCCAATCCGCGATTGGGGTAATCGACATGGCGATCTGCGCGGCGGTCATTCCGCAAAGCGAGATGAAGAAGACGACCCAGGCAAGGGCGCCGATCCCGCGCGTCAGCCCCCATCCGAGCGCTCCATAAACGGCGCCGATGACCATGAACTGCATGGTCCATGAATTGAAGCCGCTCACCGAAAAGGCGAAGAAATGCAAAGCAGCGTTGATCAATGTCAGTCCGCCGGCGACGCGCAAAAGTCCGTTGGCTGCTGTCATTGTTGATCCTCCGTCGCGGCGAAGTCCGTCGGGCATGGCATTCCCGCAGCGGTCCACAAGACCATGTCGTCTAAATGCTCTTGCATGGAGCCCGGCGCCGGCTCCCGGTCGCCGCCGGGGTTGAAGCCCCAGGTGATGAACGCCTTTATCTCCGCATCATGAATAATATGCTCCACAAGGCCGGCGCCGTCGCGTCCGCCATTGCGTGCAGGATCGCGCATCTGTTCGCAAATTTCGCCGCTTTGTTTGCCGAACCAAGCGAACTCCACCGGCGCCAACATCCAGGCGTGGCCAGTGCGCGGCGGCGCATGCGGCGCGCTGTCGAAATCCGTCGACTGCGTATGGCAGGTCTGGCAGGGCAGGGATTCAAAACCGATGCGGCTAAGTCCGCCATTGATGTTCATGCCATGGGGCCTGGTTTCGCCATAGCTTGGTCCCGACCACATGGGGACATTGCTCTCGTCGACATGGCAATTCGAACATCGCGGGTGAGAAACGACGCCATAGATGCGGTCCCAGGCGGCGAGGCCGTCGCTCGCCTCGACCGGTTCGGTGGGCTGCGTGACCGTCAACTTAATGTCAGCCCCGTCGTCGCCGGATCCGTGGGAGAAAGCGACGCCGGCGGCGCTTAACGCGAGGCCCCCGCAGACGGCGGCGATCATGAGTTTCTTCATCGACATCATCATCGCCCCCTAAACGAATTTCACATGCTTATTGAACGGCATTTCGCGCAACCGTTCGCCGGTGGCGGCGAAGATTGCGTTCGCGAGCGCTGGCGCTGCAGGCGGCAAGCCAGGTTCGCCGGCCCCCGAAATCGCCTCGCCATTCTCCAGCGCTTTCACCTTGATAGTGGGCGTTTGGTAGAGGCGCATGCCTTCATAGGCGTGATAGTTGGTCTGGGTCGGGCGGTAATTCTCATAGGTCAATTCGCAATTCATCGCGTGCCCCAATCCGAAAATCGCGCCGCCGAATAGTTGCGCTTCGAGATTCACCGGATCGATGATTGCGCCGACGTCGGCGGCGATCCAAACATTTTCGATCTTTATGCCGGCGTCGGTATTCCGGACCTCAACGATTTCAGCGACGGTGGTGAAGAATGACCGCACCAAGGCGACGCCGCGACCGACGCCGTCGCCGCCTGGGCCGTCCCAATTCGCCATCGCGCCGACTGCCTCCAGCGCCGCTTTGGCGACCGGGTTATCGGCGAGGCGAATCCGTTCGGCCAATGGATCGGCGCCCGCGGCGTGGATCAGTTCGTCGAGGAAGCATTCGTGGAAAAAGCCGTTTTGCGAAGCGGCCACTGACCGCCACGAGCTGATCGGCACGTTCTCAGGGGCTTTATATCCGGTGACGCGATAGTTTTCGATCGCATAGGGCTGATCGTCCGCGCCGGTGGTCAAGGTGGGGTCAGGTCCCGGCAAGGGCGTGGCGAGGCGCCCCATCCAAGAGGCGATCAAAGACGCGCCGACAAGGTCCATGTCGAACGCTTTGACTTGGCCGTCCGCGACGGCGCCTCTGGCGCGGCAGATTCCTGCTGGGCGCGGATAGTCATGGGAGAAATCTTCTTCCCGCGACCACGTCATTTTCACCGGGACGCCCGGAACCGCCATAGCGACTTCCACCGCCTGAATCACGTACGTGTCTTCGAGACGGCGGCCGAAGCTGCCGCCCATGGGCAGAACGTGAAGATGGATTTTGTCTTTGCCCAGGCCGGTGACGTCCGCAACATGGTTCTCGATAAAGCGTGGAATCTGCGTGCCGGTCCAAATATCGATCCGGTCAGGCGTGTACAGAACTGTCGCGTTCATCGGCTCAAGCGGCGCATGAGCGAGGAATGGCGCGCGATATTCCGCCTCGATGACGGCGTTTGCGTCGATCGCGTCGTCGACGGCGCCGTCATTGCGGCGTTGGACGTTTTTAAACTCAGGATCCAAGTGCGCGTCTAATTCCGCCCAAATGCCGGCGGAATTCTCCGGATAGTCCGGCGCGCCCCAATCGATGTCGATGGCGTCCGCGGCTTTGAACGCGCGCCAGGTATTGTCAGCGATGACGCCGACGCCGCCCTTGATCGGCACGATTTTCTTCACCCCGCGCATGGCCTCGGCTTTCGAGGCGTCATAGCCGTTCACCGGCCCGCCAATGCCGGGATTGGCGCGCACGGTGGCGTGCAGCATGCCTTCCAGTTCGACGTCAATGCCGTAGGCGAACGCGCCTTTCGTCTTGTCGACAATGTCGGTACGGAGCATCTCTTTGCCGAGAAAACGCCATTCGGACGGATCGCGCAGCGTTACGTTCCGAACCGGCTTGAGTTTGGCGACCTTCGGCGCCAGCTCCGCGTAGCTTGCGCGGGAGCCGTCGGGGAAGACGACATGGCCGTCTTCGGTCTTTAGATCGCTGACGGGAACGCCGCTATCGAGGGAGGCTGCTTTTTTGATCGTCTCCCGGGCGACCGCCGCCGCTTCGCGCATGCGCACGAACATATCGGTCACCGTCGACGACCCGCCAGTCATTTGCATGCCCATCAGCCGGCCGATCATTGCGCCCAGGCCCGGCGCGCCTTCCTCCATCACCGTGCTGTTGTAATAGGCGGGGCTTGGCTTTCCGACCGAGGTCTTGACGGTGAGCGGGTCGACGTCGAGCTCCTCGGCGAGGAGATAGGTTTGCATGGAATAGGCGCCTTGGCCTTTGTCCGCGCGCGGCGTGATTAAGGTGACGCCCGATTGATCGATCTTGATGAACGGGTTCAGCGTCGCCTCACCCTCTTTCAGATCGTCCTCCAACGGGTTGGGGAGGGGTTTGCGGAATTGATACACGCCGAAAGCGACGCCGCCGCCGACGGCGGCCGACCCGACGAGGAAACTGCGGCGTGCGATGGTTCCAATGCCCATGACTACGCCTCCTGCAATTTCGCCGCGGCGGTTTTGATCGCTGCGCGGATGCGTGGATAGGTGCCGCAGCGGCACAAATTCGCCGACATGGATTGATCAATCTGTTCGTCTGTGGGCTCAGGATTGAACATCA
>CAYWWL010000110.1:0-2276 GCA_964461925.1 uncultured Caulobacterales bacterium
CCCTGATCGATCACGCCAGCGACGCGCTGCTGTCGGCGACGGCGTTCTTCGACACCCTGCAAGACTGGGCGCAGATCAGAAGCGCCCTGGTGGCGACGCCTTTGGTGGGATCGGTGCAGATCTCCGCGCTGTCTCCGCGCGGCTCGGAAATGCAGGTCCGGGTGTTCGGCGATCCACAGCGGCTGCAGGTCGCGTTGGAGAACCAAGGCATCACCTTCTGGACCGAAACCGGCGACCGTTGGCTGATCGCCACGCCGGACGTGGCGTCGCGGATTCGCGGCCAGCGTTTCTTGCGTGACGGGCGCCGGCGCTCGTCCCGTGGGGCGATGAATTCGACCGCGGATTCCCTCGGCGACATCGCGGCGTCCTATGACGGGGTGCATCGGGCCGGCGTGGCGGCGCGCGACGAGCGGCAGATTGGCTACGCTGACGACGCGAACTGACCCGCGATACGGGTCTATGGACACCTTGACGAACTAGGTATTCGAGCGTTGAGCGAGCTCCGGCAACTCACATTGGAATGGCCGCCAATTCGCGGGCCCATGGCGCGTCGCGATTTCATCGTCACCGATGAAAATGCGAGCGATCTGGAGATGCTCGACGCCTGGGCGCGGTCGGATCAGCAAGGCTTGGCGATCAGCGGCGCGCCGTCGTCGGGCAAGACCCATTTGGCGACCATTTTGGCCCATGAATTGGGCGGTGATATTTTTCCGGTGGGCCTCGACGGCGGCATCGACCACGCGGCGGACCAATCGCTGTTCATTATCGACGAACTGGAGCGGCTCAGTCGGCCGAAGCTGATGTTGGAATGCATGGCCCAGGCGCGCGAGCGCGGGGCCCGCTTCGTCTTCGTCGGCCGCGGCGCGCCGAGCGACTGGGCGTGCGGCTTGCGGGACCTGGTGACGCGGCTGGAAGCGCTGCCGCGGATCCATACCGCCCCGCCGGATGAGCATCTCTTGCGCCAGGTGATGGCGAAACTGTTCCAGGAGCGCCAGATCAAGGTGCACCCACGGGTGATCGAATACGCCGCCCCGCGGCTTGAGCGCAGCCTGGAAGCGGCGGCCCGCTTCGTCGCGGCGGCCGATAAAGTCGCGTTCGCCGACGCCGCCGCCGTCACCGTGCCCCTAGCCAAGCAGATCATTGAAAACGGGCTCATCGGCGAGCCAACGGCGTAAGCGCCGATAAGGATCGATCGACCCGCGCTAAGCCGGCGCCAATTCGGCGTCAATTCGGCGTCTAGGGGGTTCGACGAAACGCGGCTTTTCCTTTAACACCAATCCAAGATCTAAGGCTCATGATCACAGGTACGCCGCGCCGCAACATGATGGAAAGACTATGACCGCCGCTGACGATGGTTCAATCGCCGAACGCCAATCGGAAAGCTTGCTGGCCGTCGACGAGGCCACGCCCTCGATCGAAATGACCTCGCCGGATCGATTCATCAATCGGGAACTATCATGGCTCGAATTCAATAATCGGGTCCTGGAGGAAGCGTCCAATCCGCGCCATCCCTTGCTCGAGCGGCTGCGATTTCTGTCGATCTCCGCGAGCAACCTCGACGAATTCTATATGGTTCGGGTCGCCGGCCTGCGTGGTCATGTGCGCGAGGGAGTTTCGGCGCTGAGCCAGGAGGGGCTCACCGCGGAACAGCAATTGGTGAAGATCGACAAGCAGGCCCAGCGCCTGATGGCGAACCAACAAGAGTGCTGGCGGCATCTGTTGCCGGCCATGGCCGAAGCCGGGATCGAAGTGATCGAAGCCTCGCAATTGTCCGAAGAGGAAACCGCCTGGCTGGAGGAAGATTTTCTCGCCAATATTTTCCCGGTGTTGACGCCGATCGCCCTCGATCCCGCGCATCCGTTTCCCTTCGTCCCGAACCTCGGCTTTGTTTTGTGCATGAACTTAAAGCGTCGGGACGGGGAGACGTTCACGAATATCGTCAGTCTACCGAAGCAAATTAAGCGCTTTATTCGATTGCCGTCGACGGAAGGATCGAAAATCCGCTTCATCGCGTTGGAGCGGGTCATCGTCCGCTTCGTCGATCATCTGTTCCCGCGCATGAAATTGCAGGAGCACGGCGCGTTCCGGATCATCCGCGACTCCGACATCGAAATTGAAGAAGAGGCCGAAGACCTGATGCGGGTTTTCGAGACCATGCTGCAGCGTCGCCGGCGCGGCGACGTGATCCGCCTCAAGATCGAAGAATCGATGCCCGAGGCGATGCGCAATCTGGTGATCGAACGGCTCGGCGCGACGCCCCAAGACGTGATCTTGGT
>CAYWWL010000110.1:2286-6982 GCA_964461925.1 uncultured Caulobacterales bacterium
CCAGCGGGTTGAGGGCGTGGTTGCATGCGGTGGCAGACCACGCAACTGATCCCGAAAGACCGCCGCGACTTGCAATTCGAACCATATGAGCCGCGTTTCCCGGAGCGCATTCGCGAGCATGGCGGCGATTGCTTCTCCGCGATCCGTGCGAAGGACATCATCGTCCATCACCCGTACGAGTCCTTCGACGTCGTCGTGCAGTTTCTAAAACAGGCCGGCGCCGACCCGAACGTGGTTGCGATCAAGCAGACGCTGTATCGCACCTCGGCCCAATCGCCGATCATCGAAGCGTTGATCGACGCCGCCCACGCCGGCAAGAACGTCACGGCGCTGATTGAGCTCAAAGCGCGGTTCGACGAAGAGGCGAACATCAAATTGGCCCGCGCCTTGGAGCGCGCCGGCGTCAATGTGGTCTACGGCACGCTGGAATATAAAACCCACGCGAAACTCTCGCTGGTGGCGCGCCAGGAGGGCGACGCGATCCGCACCTATGTGCATATCGGCACTGGCAATTATCACCCGATCACCGCCCGGGTTTACACTGACTTGTCGCTGTTCACCTGCGATGCGGCGATCGGCCGGGACGCCGGCAAGGTGTTCAACTTCATCACCTGCTATTCGAAGCCGACGGAGTTCGAGCGCCTCGCCGTGGCCCCGATCAATCTGCGCAAAAAAGTCACCGATTTGATCGACGCGGAGATCGCCCACGCCGGCGCCGGACGGCCGGCGGCGATCTGGGCGAAGATGAACTCCCTCGTCGACGGCGTCATCATCGACAAGCTTTACGAAGCGAGCTGCGCCGGCGTGCAGATCGACTTGGTGGTGCGCGGGATTTGTTGCCTGCGGCCCGGCGTGCCGAACCTGTCGGAAAATATCCGCGTCAAGAGCATTGTCGGCAGATTCCTAGAGCACGCGCGGATCTTCGCGTTCGGCGCCGGCAAGCCCTTGCCGAGTCCCGCGGCGAAGGTTTTCATCTCGTCAGCGG
The DNA here is from genome assembly GCA_964461925.1 of uncultured Caulobacterales bacterium. GTDB lineage: Bacteria > Pseudomonadota > Alphaproteobacteria > Caulobacterales > Parvularculaceae > MED-G105. The sequence continues at coordinate 3,272 of CAYWWL010000110.1, forward strand.
ATTGGATGCCGCGCAACCTCAATCGTCGCGTGGAGAGCTTCTGCCCGATTCAAAACCCCACTGTGCATAGCCAGGTGCTCGACCAAATCATGGTGGCTAACCTCAATGACGAGGCGCAAAGCTGGCGGCTTCTGCCGGACGGTTCCTATGAACGGGTGCGGGTGCCGGACAATGTCGATCCATTCAATGTTCACCATTATATGATGATTAATCCAAGCCTGTCGGGGCGGGGCGCCTCGATCGAGTACAATGCGCCGACACCGATTCGGCCGAAGAGTTAGAATCGCGATTACAATTGCGACGAAGGGCATGAAACGTCGATGGGTGAATGTGGGGCGAACATGGACATAGCGCTCAGATGACGCCGATGGGCGACGTTTCGGCGTTGGCGGATGACGCATCCGCGCGGCGAGCAGTCATTGACATAGGGTCGAACTCGGTCCGGCTCGTTGTCTATGACGGGCCGCGCCGGGCGCCGTTCGCCGTGTGCAATGAAAAAGCCCTGTGCGGCCTTGGTCGCGACATGACCGAAGACGGTCGCCTCAATCCGGACAACGCCGCCTTCGCCCTGGCCACATTGACGCGGTTTCGCCGCGTGCTGGACGACCTTAAGCCCGATCGCGTGCAGGCGGTGGCCACGGCGGCCGTGCGCGCCGCCGTCGATGGTGCTGATTTCGTGCGCAAGGCCAACGCATTGGGCTTCGACATCGAGATTATCGACGGCGCAGAGGAAGCGACGCTCGCGGCTTACGGCGTGATGTCCTACGAACCGTCCGCAAGCGGGATTATCGGCGACATGGGCGGCGGCAGCCTTGAGCTAGTGCACGTCAATGACGCGGACATCCGCAAGAGCACGAGCCTGCCGATCGGACCGTTGAAATTAATGCAGGCGCATCCGGAAGTGTCCCCGGGGCTTAAAAAAGCGATCGATCAATCGATCGGCGGCGTCAAATGGTTGGCGAAGTCAAACGCCAAGAAGCTCTATGTGGTGGGCGGCGCCTGGCGCGCCTTGGCGCGGCTGCATATGAGCTTGCGCGACTACCCCTTGTCGGTGCTGCATCACTATGAATTCACCGCGAAGGAGGCGATCGAATTGTGCGAATTCGTCGCCAAACAAAGTCGGCAATCGCTGCAAAACATCCCGGACGTGCCGCGTCGGCGCATCGACACCTTGCCTTATGCCGCCTTGGTGCTGCGCTCGGTGGTGAAAACGTCCGGGGTCGACGGTCTCTTAGTGTCCGCCGGCGGGCTGCGCGAAGGCACCTTGTTCGCCGACTTGTCGCCTCTAGAGCGCAGCCAAGATCCCTTGCTCGTCGGCGCGCAATTTCTCGCCAATCGGATGGCCCCGATGCCCGCCTTCGGCCAGAAAGCGGGGATCGCCACCGACGGTCTGTTTCCAACCGATACGCCGGCCCAGGCCCGGGTGCGTCACGCCGCGTGTCGCCTGGTCGATATCGGCGCCTTCTTTCACCCGGACTTGCGCGCGCTGCACGCATTTGAAAGCGCGCTGCGCGCGCCGTTCTACGGCGTCTCCCATCAGGAGCGGGTGATCATCGCATCGGCTCTTTATGTCCGCCATGAAGGCTTGTCTGCGCCGTCGCCGAACGATCGGCTGACCGCGATCCTGTCCCCGGAAGAAAGGGCGTATGCGGAACGCTTAGGGTTGGCGCTGAGATTTCTGTCGAGCTATGCGCCGAAGTCGCCGCAATTGCTCGAGCATTGCGCGCTCAGCCGCGAGCCGGGCAAAATCGTCTTCACCATGCCGACGGGGGGCGAGCAATTGTTTCAGGAGCTCGCGAAAAGGCGGTTTGACGCGCTCGCCGCGGCGTTCGAAGCCGAAGCGGAAATCGCTTACGTCGACGCCGGCCTGAGCGATTCCCCTGGCGACGAGGTCAACGCTGAGGACGAAAGCGCTGGCGTCGCCGGTTAGAGATCGACAAGTTCTAGTTTTTTGCCCACTAGGCGCATGGCGAGGCGGCCTTCCATCAAGGCCTGGGCGCGATCGCCGAAGACTTCGCGGCGCCAACCGTTCATCGCCGGGATGTCGGCGTTGACGTTGAGGGCGAGTTCTTCCAGATCGCTGCTCGAGGCGATCAAGCGCGGGGCGACTTTGTATTCCTCGCACTGGCGTTTCAATAGCACTTTGAGTAGTTCGACCACGTCGCTTGGCGGCGGCGGTCGGTTATTATTGCGTTCGATCCGCGGCAGGTCGGCCTTGTCCATGGCGACGCCTTCAGCCACGGCTTTAAGGAGCGCTGCGCCCTGGGCGGAGCGTTCGAAGCCTTTCGGCGTCGACCGAGCGCGGGATAGGTCTTCGGCCGATTTCGGCCGCATCCTGGCCAATTCATAGATCGCGTCATCCTTGGCGATGCGCGCGCGCGGCACGTTGCGGCGCTGGGCTTCGCGCTCGCGCCAGGCGGCGACCTTGATCAAGGGGCCGAGTTCGGGAGCGCGGACGCCGCGCAGCTTCAAGCGACGCCATGCGTCTTCGGGCGCGGTGTTGTACAGGCTGGCGTCGGCGAGCTGCTGCATTTCTTCGGCCACCCAGGCGTGGCGCCCGCCGTCGTCGAGCTGTTCCAGAATGATCGGATAGGCTTCGCGCAGATAGGTCACGTCCGAGAGGGCGTAGGTCAATTGCTTATCGGTCAATGGCCGGCGCGCCCAGTCCGTGAAGCGCGATCCCTTGTCGATCGAGGCGTTGAGCAGATTGCGCATCAACGGCTCGTAGCCGACCTGGTCGCCATAGCCGCAGGCCATCGCCGCCACTTGGGTGTCGAACAGGGGGTTTGGCGCGGCGCCGGTCATCTGGAAAAAGATCTCCACGTCCTGGCGGGCGGCGTGAAACACTTTGGTCACGGAGGCGTCGGCCAACACCTCGTGAAACGGGGTTAGGTCGATGCCATCGGCCAGGGGGTCGATGATCGCCTCGAGGCCCTCGGCGGCGGCCTGGATCAGGCACAAGATCGGCCAATAGGTCTTTTCCCGCATGAATTCGGTGTCGACGGCGACAAACGGCCGTTCGCGCAGGGCGGCGGCGAAATCTGCGAGCTCTTGCGTCGTGGTGATGATGTGCATGGCCAATACTACGCTGGGCGAGCCGAGCGCCCAAGGGTGCGAACGTCGGAGGTCGTCGTGATCGATGGGGGCGCGCTGGACGACGGCGCGAACGGAAGCGCTCGGTCCGGCGACGCGAAAAGGTGTTGCTATTGTATGTCAGCCCCAAGGTCAAATCGCGGATCACGGGTCTTCAGCCGCGGATTTCCCCTGGCCGGGAGCCCCGATCGGCCCTCGGGACTTGACTTCGAGGCCGCTGCTTGTCACTCGGGCGCCTCAGGGGCCGTCCAGGCCGCCGGCACGCCACCCAAGAGGAACCACCATGAACGCCTACCGATCCCATAATTGCGGCCAGCTGCGCGCCGCTGCCGTCGGCCAAGAAGTCAAGCTGTCCGGTTGGGTGCACCGTAAGCGCGACCATGGCGGGCTGTTGTTTATCGACCTGCGCGACCATTACGGCCTGACGCAATTGGTCGTGGAGCCGGAAGCGGCGTTCTTCGGCGAAGTCGAGAAGGTGCGCCAAGAAAGCGTGATTCACGTGGTCGGCGCGGTGGTGGCGCGGTCGGACGAGACCATCAATCCGAACCTGCCGACCGGCGAGATAGAAGTGCGGCTGGAATCCTTCGAGGTCTTGTCCGCCGCCGACGACTTGCCGCT
>CAYWWL010000111.1:0-2873 GCA_964461925.1 uncultured Caulobacterales bacterium
TGCATCATCTCCGACAGGGTCGGGTGCGGGAAGATCGTATGGAACAGATCTTCTTCCGTGGCTTCCATGGTCCGCGCCAAACCATAACCTTGGATCAGCTCGGTCACTTCAGCGCCGATCATATGCGCGCCAAGCAACTCGCCGGTTTTCTCGTCGAATACGGTCTTAACCATGCCGTCCGGTTCGCCAAGAGCGATGGCCTTGCCGTTGCCGTTGAACGGGAACCGTCCGACCTTGACCTTATAGCCCTGCTCTTTCGCCTTCGCCTCGGTCAATCCGACGCTGGCGACTTGCGGATTGGAATAGGTGCAGCCCGGAATTTTTGTCGTATCCATAGGGTGGACCGAATTGAGTCCGGCGATTTTTTCAACGCAGATTACGCCTTCATGGGAGGCTTTGTGCGCGAGCCACGGCGCGCCGACCACGTCGCCGATGGCGTAGAGACCTTTGACATTGGTCTGCAGCCATTCATTGGCGACAATGTGTCCGCGATCGACCTTTACGCCGAGCGCTTCTAGGCCAAGGCCTTCGATATTGCCGGTGATCCCGATCGCCAACACCACGCGATCGGCGGTGACGGTCTCCGTCTTGCCGTCTTTGCGCTTGATCGTGGCGGTGACCGCGTCCGCGCCTTTGTCGAGCTTGTCGACGCTGGCTTCGGTGAGAATTTTGATGCCCGCCTTTTTGAACCGCTTCTCAGCCATGGCGGAAATCTCCGCATCCTCGGCCGGCAAGATCCGGTCGACCATCTCAACCACGGTGACCGCCGCGCCCATGGAGCGATAGAAGCTCGCGAATTCAATGCCGATCGCGCCGGAGCCGATGACCAAAAGATCTTTTGGCATCACGTCCGGCGTCATGGCTTCTTTCGCCGTCCAAATGAACTTGCCGTCCGGCTCGAGGCCAGCCGCCGGAATGGTCCGGGCGCGCGCGCCCGTGGCGAGCACGACATGCTTGGCGGTGATTTTCGTCTCGCCGTCCTTGCCGGCGACCTTAACCAGCGGCGCTTGAGCGCCTTTCTCTAGCGTCGCGGCGCCGTCGACCACTTGGATCTTGTTCTTCTTCATCAGATAACCGATGCCGCCAGCCAACTGCCCAGCGATTTTCCGGGACCGTTTCACAATCGCGTCAAGATCGAAGCCGATATTCTCCGCTTTTAGGCCAAATGCGTCAGCGTGCTTCATGTTCTCGTACACTTCCGCGGTACGCAGCAACGCTTTGGTCGGAATGCAGCCCCAATTGAGACAGACCCCGCCGAGATGTTCGCGTTCGACGATCACGGTCTTCATGCCTAACTGGCTGGCGCGGATCGCAGCCACATAGCCGCCGGGGCCAGCGCCGATTACGACGAGATCGCAGGTAATGTCGGACATGGTCAATTCTCCTCAAGTTCGCGCAGTTCAAGGCCTTGGCGCAGCGAAGGTCTTATGGCCACTATAGGGCTTCCGCCGCAAGAGCAAAAAGGAACGCAACCCATGGCGATCGACGCGCTGAGAACCCCCGACGACCGTTTCGACAACCTTCCCGACTGGTCATTTGAACCGCACTATGTCGACGACTTGAATGGCTATGACGGCCTGCGCATGCATTATGTCGACGCCGGTCCCGCCGACGCCGAGGTGACGTTCCTCTGCCTGCACGGGGAGCCTTCCTGGTCATATCTTTATCGCAAGATGATTCCAGTCTTCACCGCCGCCGGGCATCGCGCCGTCGCGCCGGACATGTTCGGCTTTGGCCGTTCGGACAAACCCACCGACGACGCCACGTATACGTTTGAATTCCACCGTAACGCCCTGCTCGCATTCGTCGAGAAAACCGACCTGAAAAACATCTGTCTTGTCTGCCAAGATTGGGGCGGGCTATTGGGCCTGACGCTGCCAATGGACCTGCCCGGTCGGTTCACCCGCCTCTTGGTGATGAACACCGGCATGCCTGCAGGCGAGAACGCCGGAGAAGGCTTCGCCGCGTGGCGGGCCTATAATCGCGCCAATCCGGATTTAAACGTCGGCGGGCTGATGCAGCGCTCGACCCCGATCATGACCGACGCTGAAGGGGCGGCCTACGATGCGCCGTTTCCGAACCAATCTTATAAAGGCGGCGTACGTCGTTTCCCCGAATTGGTGATGATGAAGGAGAACGGCGCAGATCTCACCGAAGACTCCGCCGCCGGCGTGCCATTCTCCCTGCGGGCGCGGGAGTTTTGGGCGAACGATTGGGACGGCGACAGCTTTATGGCCGTGGGCATGCAAGACCCGGTCCTGGGCCCGGAGGCGATGAAGTTTCTCGCCGCGCAGATCAAAAATTGTCCCGCTCCCTTGGAAGTCGCCGACGCCGGCCACTTCGTGCAGGAATGGGGCGGCCCGATCGCCGAGGCGGCGCTCGAGAAGTTCGGCCTAAAATAGCGCCATTGGGTCGCGGATCGCCGGCGCCGGGATTAGGTTTCCAATTGATAACCCGGCGTCGACGTGGATAGCGCCAACTCATAAGCGTCCATATCGGGCTCAATGTCGCCGAACAACGGCGTCGACAGATAGCGCTCGCCGGTGTCCGGCAACATGCACAAGATCGCCGATCCTGGCGCCGCCTCTTTCGCCACGTCGATCGCCGTCGCGAAGGTCGATCCTCCGGACACGCCGGTGAATATGCCTTCCTGCCGGGCCAGGGCTTTCGCCCAGGTCATGCCATCGGCGCCGGCGACTTTCATGACCCTGTCGATCGCGCCTGAATCGATCGCCTCTTGCGCGACCAGCGGAATAAAGTCCGGCGTCCAACCTTGGATCGGATGCGGCGTCCAGGCCGGATGGCTTGACGCTGCGCTGCCGTCCGCACGACGATCCTGGGCCGTGCCGTCGCTGAGCAGAGCCGCAACGTCT
>CAYWWL010000111.1:2883-6977 GCA_964461925.1 uncultured Caulobacterales bacterium
GCTGACGATACTTGTCGTCTCCGGTCGTTCGCGTTTCAGCACCCGGGAAACCCCCGTCAGCGTGCCGCCGGTGCCGTAGCCAGTCACCCAATAGTCGAGACGTTTGCCGGCGAAATCGCGCACGATCTCCGGCCCCGTGGTCGCTTCATGCACGTCGGCGTTGGCTTCGTTCTCAAACTGGCGCGTCATGAACCAATCATTCGCCTCGGCCAACTCGCGCGCCTTCGCCACCATGCCAGTGCCCTTCTCCTTGGCCGGCGTCAGCACGACTTTCGCGCCGAGAAAGCGCATCAGCTTGCGCCGTTCGACGGAAAAGCTTTCAGCCATGGTCACCACCAATGGATAACCTTTGGCGGCGCACACCATGGCGAGCCCAATGCCGGTGTTGCCGCTCGTGGCTTCCACGACGGTTTGCCCCGGCTTCAGTGCGCCAGCGCGTTCGGCCGCTTCGATCACGCCGAGGGCTAGACGATCTTTCACCGAACTTAGCGGGTTGAACGCCTCCGCCTTGACGAACATGTCCACGCCTTCGGGCGCCAGGCGGTTTATTTTGATCACCGGCGTATCGCCGACGGCGCCGAGAATGGAATCGTGGATGGCCATAACAAGCTCCCTATGAAGACGGCGCGCTTGCGCGCGCCAGTGCGCGATTGTCCGGAAACTCTACGCTCTCTGGATAGCTTACTTGCGCGTTGGGGACAAACCTGCGGCCTTGACGCCGGCGAGCGCGCATTGTTCGTCCACCGCCGGCGGTCCGCCGGAAACCCCGACCGCGCCGATCCGCTCGCCCGCCGCGTCATAGATCGGCACGCCGCCAGCGACGGTGACGACATAGGGCGCATGGGCGAAGCCCGGCGTCGACTCCGCGCCTTGAGCCATGCCCGACGTAGCGAAGCCCCAAACGGCGGCCGCCTGGGCTTTTTCGCGCGAAAAGGCGCCGGCGCCGGCGTTGACGCGCTCCATACGAACGAACGCCAAAGGATGACCGCCGCCGTCAGCGACGGCGATCGCGAACCGTTGGTCGTTTTCTTTGGCGAAGGCTTTGCAGCCGTCGATGATCTCCATCGCCTTCGCCGTCGTCAGCGACCCCGCGGCAGCGGGCGCGGCGCCGGCCATGGCGGCGGCGCAAAGGATGATGACTGTGCGCATGATAGTGTCTCCCGTTAATGTGCAGGGAGATTACTGGCGTCGGTCTGCGCCGTCTTGCGCCTTGACGCAAGACGGCAACGGCTCGCCGCATTGGGCGACGGCGACGCCGTCGTCATCGTTATTGCGCGGCTTCCAACTGTTCGATGACGGCCATTACCGCATCCTCGGATGCGCCGTCGATCTCGATCAACGCATGGTCTTTTTCCGACATCATTAGGACCGACAAGGACCCATCTGCGCCGCGATTCTTGATCGCCGGCTCGCCGCGCATTTCAACCAGTTCAAGGCCTTTGCCTTTCAACATCGCCGGGTCGCCGGCGACGATCATGAAGTCGTCAAGGTCATTGTCGCCAGCGAAAACTTTTACGCGAACGATATTGCCGTCGGGGTCGGTGAGCAATTGTTCGACGGCGTTGCGATCTTTCAAATAGCTTTCAAAGGTCAATGTCGACGATGCCGCAAGCGCGAAACGGCCTTGTTCGGCGGTGAAGTCGGGGGTCGCGGCGGCCACGGCGGCGGCGATCCGCTGCAGGTTTAAGCGATTGGCGAGATCGGCGACGGCGCGCAGATTGTTCGCAGCGGCGGAATAATCCTGGGCATCGAGCGCGGCGATGGCTTTGGCGACGTCGTCGCGAACGCTGGCGTCAAGCGACGCGGCGACGGTGGCGCCGCCCTCGCCGGCGGCTTGGGCGACGGCGGGCGCGGAGATGGCGAGCGCGGCGACGGCGGCGAGCATGGTTGCTTTCAACATGGGCGGTTTCCTTTTGCGTTTCGATCTATTGCGTTGTCCGTTGTCGTCGTTTTCTTGACCGTCGCGAGACGGCGTCGCAAGGACCTCGCGGGGTTGCGCCAACGCTTGTGAAGCGTCGCGACTTTTCCGATACTTCGTCGTGAACAAAGGACCGCTGCATGACCCATTCGACCCACGCCTATGAGGCTGACCCTCGAAACGCCGACATCTTGATCGACGTAAACGGCGTATTGACCCCCCGTGACGAAGCGAAAGTGTCCGTATTCGATTCCGGGTTCGTGCTCGGCGACGGCGTATGGGAAGGATTGCGCGTTCATCCTGACAAGGACGGCCGAGGCGTCATTGTGTTTTTGGACCGGCACTTGCGGCGCCTGTATGAAGGGGCGAAAACCCTCGATTTCGACCTCGATCTAACCCCGGACGCGCTCGCCGAGCGGCTTTATCAATGCCTCGACGCGAACGACGCCCATGACGGAGTGCATATACGCTTGATGGTGTCGCGCGGCGTCAAGGCGACCCCGTACCAAGATCCGCGGGCGACGATCACGCCGCCGACGATCGTCATCGTACCGGAGTTCAAAACCCCGGCGCACGAGACCGCCGCGGCGGGCGTCAATCTGTTCACCGTCCATGTCCGGCGCGGCTATCCTGACGTGCAAGACCAGAAGCTGAACTCGCATTCGAAATTGAATTGCATCATGGCCTGCATCCAAGCGGCGAAATCCGGCGCCGACGAAGCCTTGATGCTCGACCCCCATGGCTTCGTCGCGACCTGCAACTCGACCCATTTCTTCATTGTCCGCCATGGCGAGATCTGGACCTCCACCGGCGACTTTTGCCTAGGCGGCATCACCCGCGGGCTGGTGCTCGAAATCGCCCGGGACGCAGGCCTCGTGGTGAAGGAGAAGAATTTCTCGTTGACCGACGTTTATGGCTCGGAAGAAGCCTTCGTCACCGGCACCTTCGCCGGCTTGACGCCGGTGCGCGAGATTGACGGCCGGGCGATCTCGCCGGGTCGCGGTCCGGTGGTTGAGCGCCTTCAAGGGCTATACCGCGAACGTATCGCGACGGAAGCCGCGAAAGGTCGGTGACGCCATGGCCGAAGACGCAGTCGTCAGGATCTCCATGTGGGCGGGACCGCGCAACATCTCCACCACGATGCTGCGCTCTTTCGAAAACCGTCCCGATACGGCGGTTTTCGACGAGCCGCTCTACGCCGCCTATCTCGCGGCTTCAGGCGCAGCTCATCCCTACCGCGCCGAGACCCTAGCGGAATACCCGACGACCTTCTCCAAAGCCATTGATTGGATCGAGGACGCCCCGCCGCCGGGCGCCGACATCGTGTTCTGCAAGCATATCGCCTTCCACTATCCGCAAGACGGCGATCTGACCTGGCTGCTAAAACAGCGCAATTTCCTTTTGATCCGCGACCCGCGGGCGATGGTGGCGTCATACGTGAAGAAGTTCGACGACGTGGCCCCGATCATCGACAGCTATCGCTTGGCCGTGCGGATTAGGGCGTTTCTCGCCGACGCCGGCCTAGCGTGCCCGGTGATCGACGCCGAAGACGTCTTGCGCGATCCCGCCGCCATGATGCGGCGGCTGTGCGCGGCTTTAGACATTCCGTTTAGCGAGACGATGCTGGGCTGGCCGGCCGGACCGCGCAAAAGCGACGGGCCTTGGGCGCCGCATTGGTACGACGCGGTCGAGGCGTCCACTGGTTTTAATCCCTACACGCCGCGCCAATTCGACCTGCCGCCGGATCTCGCCGCGGCGGCGGACGCATGCGCCGGAGACTACGTCGCCTTGCGCGCCGTCCGCCTTACGCCCTAAGGCGCCAACCTAATCGCCGGTCTTCGCGTCAGCGTAGACCGAGCTTTTCGGCGCCGTGAAAAGTTTCATCACCATCGGCTCGAACGCCTCCAAGGGCATCGTGTCATAGTTCGGATCGAACGAATTTTGGTCGTATTTGGCGCAGAATTCTTCGGTATGTTGGAAATTCGGGTGGCCGCGAAACTCTTCGCGCATATCCCGATCCATGCCGAGATAATGGAAGAAATAGTAGCCCTGGAAAATGCCGTGGTGCTGCACCATCCAATGATTTTGTTCCGACACGAACGGCTTCAACATGGCGGCGGCGATGTCGGGATGGTTATACGCGCCGAGCAAATCGCCGATGTCGTGCAACGACGCG
>CAYWWL010000112.1:0-6974 GCA_964461925.1 uncultured Caulobacterales bacterium
CCGACCGTGTCTGCAACCCGGCGCAGGAAGATCCGTTTGCGGCGGCCCGGACGCGCATCGTCGCCGCTGGGCCGCAAACCGCGCTGGGGCGCGTGCGGCTCTACGCTGTCGGCGTCGCCGCCACTGACACCATCGCGGCCAGCGCCACCGCGCCCTATAGCCTGTTCCATTTCCATCGGGCGGCGGTCTATAGCTTGGCGGCGAACGTTGCGGCGACGCCGGTGATGGCGTTTTGGATCATGCCGGCGGCGATCTGCGGCCTCGTCTTGACGCCCGTGGGCGGCGACGGGCCGGCCTGGCGGCTCGCGGCCCTGGGCGTCGATCTGGTGCTCGCCGTGGCGAGGACGGTGTCGCGGCAGGACGGGGCGGTGGCGGTGATCGGGCAATGGTCGGGCGTCGCCTTGGCGGTTATTTCCGTGGGTGGATTAATTTTATGTCTGTCGACCCGAATATGGCGGTTTGGCGGCCTCGGATTGATGGCGCTCGGGGCCGGGCTCGCCGCCGCCGCGCCGCGACCGATCGCTTTTCTCGACCGCGACGGCGACAATGCGGCGATCGTCGCCCGGACTCATGAATTGGCGGTCTTGCATCCGCGGCGTGACCGGTTCGATCAGGACAATTGGATTGCGTTCGCCGGGCTTGACGCCGCCCGCACGCGCCGCGCGGCCATGGCCGCGCTTGGCCGCTGCGATGATTATGGCTGCGTGGTGGATGTCGAGCGCCGCGCCGGGATGGGCGTCATCGATGGCGCTGCGGCGGCGCGGTTTCTGTCGCAGCTGACCGGGGCGTCGCCTCAACGTCCTGCTCTAGCGGCGCGGCGTTGGCGGGTTTGCCGGTCGGCGCTTGACCACAGCCAATGCCAAGGCATGCGACGCTCACCGCTGCGCCAATCATTCGCCATTTCTTGCTCATGGCGCCCTCCTTCTAGCTCGCTTGGACAGCGATACGCTCCCACAAGCGGCGCGGCGGATTTTGATCCAGGGCAAAGAGGGCGAATATGCGCTGGCGTAAAGCGCAGAAAAGGCCGCCCCTCGAAGAGAGACGGCCTTCGCCTTGAACAAGGCTCCCGCTGAGAAGACGGGATCGTAATTTCTGCGGCCGGATGGGCCACAAACGTTTTCGGTCGGCGTTAGGCGGCGCTCGAAGGCTGCTCCGATGCGCGTCCATCCCGCAAAGACCGCTCCGGCCTCAAGAAATCACTGGACATCAGATCACCTCCTTTCAGTTCGTTGAACACAGTGGAAGTCTGCACTGGAATCGTAAAAATTGGCAACACCAATATGGTTAATTGCGACACGATTTCGCCGCTCTATTCCGCCGTCGCACGGCTGTAGGCTTCCCGCGCGGCGAGCCGTTCCCACCACCCGACGACGCGCGGCGTCGCCGCCTCCTCGACCCCCAAGATCTGCGAGAAAAGATAGGCGTAGCCTACGCAGATATCCGCCATGGTGAATCGATCGCCACACAAATAATCGCGCCCGTCTAACCAGTCCTCAACGCTGCTCCAGCGGCCTAGAAACCATTTGCGATAGTCTGCGGCGGCCTGCGGCAAGCGGCGCTCTTCCGGCTCCAATTGGCTATAGCGAAAGGTGATCGTCAGCGGAAACGTCAGGGTCGCGTCCGAGCGATACATCCAATTGAGATAGGCGGCGTAGTCCGGCTCGTCGACAGTGACCGCCAAGGGGGTCGGCGCCAGTTTCTCGGCCAAATAATGACACGCCCCGGAACTCTCCGTGATCATTACGTCGCCGTCGATCAATGTCGGCACGGTGCCGAGCGGATTGACCTCTTTATAGTGCTTGGCGAAGATTCGCGGCGGAAACGGCAAGGTCTCTAGGTCATAGTCGACGCCAAGCTCCTCCAGCGCCCATCGCGTGCGCAGCGATCGGGAATTGTGGCAATGGTATAGTTTCATTGGGCGAGCCTTCCATCAATTCGTTCCACGCAGCATCGCCGATCGACTGCTTAGCGAGCAAGCCTCGGATGCAGCGCTGGGCGCCAAAAACCATTGACCAGGCGGTAGGCCTCACCCACGATTGGCGCATGACAGACGCACTTGACTTTGACGGGCTTCGCCTGCCGTCGACGCACTTGAACCAAAGCCACGACGCATGGCGCGCCACCGTGCGCAGCTTCGTCGATCGGCATATTGCACCGTACGTCAATGATTGGGACGAAGCCGGCGCGTTTCCGCGCGAGCTGCACCAGCAAGCTGCGGAAATGGGTCTTATCGGCCTTGGCTTTCCTGAAGAGTATGGCGGCGTCAAGGAAGGAACGGACGTGTTCCATTCTATCGTCGCCACCGAGGAATTATCCCGCGCAGGCTCTGGCGGCCTCGTCGCAGGGCTGATGACCCATGGCATTGGCCTGCCGCCGATCATGGCGCTCGGCGACGACGCGCTTAAATCTCGGATCGCGCCGCCAGTCTTATCAGGCGAGGCGCTGATCTCGCTTTGCGTCACCGAACCCTCGGGCGGGTCTGACGTCGCGAACATTCGCACCCGGGCGGTGCGCGACGGCGACGATTACGTGGTCAATGGCGAGAAGACCTATATCACCACCGGCTGTCGCGCCGACTACTTCACCACCGCGGTGCGCACTGGCGGCGACGGCGCCGGCGGCTTGTCGTTTCTGTTGATCGAAGCCGACCGACCAGGCGTCAGCCGCACTCGGCTGCCCAAAATGGGCTGGTGGATGTCCGATACGGCGAGCATCATCTTCGATGACGTAAGGGTGCCTGCGGAGAACCTCATCGGCGTCGAGAACGCCGGCTTCCTTGGCATCGTCAACAATTTCAACATGGAGCGCCTGTCAATGGCGGCGCAGTCATTGGCGTTCGCCCGCGTGTGCGTGGAAGACGCCGCAGCCTGGGCCCGCGACCGCTCCACTTTCGGCAAACCATTGTCGAAGCATCAGGTGATCCGCCACAAATTCGCCGACATGGTTCGGCGCATTCACGCCGCCACAGCGTATCTCGATCATTGTACGGCGCGAGTGGCGCAAGGCGAATCGCCGATCGCGGAATTGTCGCTCCTGAAAGTGCAAGCGACGCAGACCATGGAGTATTGCGCCCGCGAGGCGATGCAAATCCTCGGCGGGGCCGGTTTCATCCGTGGGCAGCGGGTAGAGCGGATTTATCGCGAAGTCAGGGTCATGGCGATCGGCGGCGGATCGGAAGAAATTATGAACGATCTCGCCGCCCGCCAATTCGGCCTTTAGCTTAGCGTTTGCGCAATTCAGTCTTGAGGATTTTGCCTGACGGATTGCGCGGCAAGAAATCCACGAACTCGACGCTTCTTGGCACTTTGAAGCTCGCCAAGCGCTCTTTCAAATAATCGATTACCTCATCGCCGCTCACATCCTTGCCGGCGCGTTTGGCGACGAACGCTTTCGACACTTCGCCCCATTTCTCGTCGGGGATGCCGACCACCGCCGCCTCCAAAATCGCCGGATGCGCCGACAACACGTTTTCAATTTCCGCCGGATAGATATTTTCGCCGCCGGATATGATCATGTCCTTGATGCGGTCGACCACATACAAGAACCCGTTTTCGTCGATCTTGCCAGCGTCGCCGGACCAATACCAACCATCACGAATCGCCGACGCGGTGGCGTCTGGTTTGTTCCAATATCCTTGCATCACGAACTTTGATTTGACGACGATTTCGCCAGTGCCGCCTTGGGGCACTTCCTCGCCGGTCTCAGGATCGCAAATCTTCACTTCGCAGGTAGGCAAGGGTTTGCCAGCCGACACCCGCTGCGGCTTGCCGGCGGCGTGGTCGTCATGGTGCAGCACTGTCACGCCGCCCGTGGTTTCGGTCATGCCGTAGAATTGGCAAAAGCTCGTGTTTGGCATCATCGCCATCGCCGCGTCGAGCAGCGGTTCAGGCATTGGCGCCGCGCCGTAATTGATGCACGCAAAATTGTCGAGCGGCAGTTCGGCGGCTTTCGCCGCCTCCATGATCATCATCAACATCGCCGGAACAAAGAAGGCGGTGAGCGGCGCCGAGCCTTGCGCTTCCTTGGCGATGGCCACGGGATCGAATTGACGATGCTGGATCACCGGCATGGAGCGCGTCCACGCCATGAAGGCGAAGTTGACGCCGGCGATATGGAAGTGCGGCAATGCATGGATCACCGTTTCATCATCCGTCTTCGGAATGATAACCCCTGCTTCGAGGCCGGCCTCGCCTACCTCGTAATAGCATTCATGGGTGAGGACGACGCCTTTCGGCAGGCCAGTGGTGCCGCTCGTGTAGAGCTGGACGACCGGGTCTTTCATGTTCGGCGTAAACGCCGGCTTGCTATCACCTTGTTTGTCGATGAAAGCGTCGAAACACTCAGGGCCGCCGTCTTCGAGGAGCATGGTTTTCGGCGCGTCGAGATCCGGCAGCGCCTGCAATGGATCAAGGAACATTTTTTCAGCGACGAATAGCTTCGATTGCGCGTCGGCGAGAATGCCTGCGATCTCCGCTGGAGCCAGCCGCCAATTCAGCGGCGTCAACACCACGCCCATCTTGGCGGCGCCGAACAGCGTGTCCCAAAACGTCGCGAGATTGCGGGCGAGCCACGTCACCCTATCGCCCGGCTTCAATCCCAATGCGAGAAACGCATTCGCCGCGCGGTTGGCGCGCGCGTCGATGTCGGCATAGGTGAAAGCCTTGCCTTCGAAATGCAGCGCAACGTCGTTCGGCGCAGTTCGCGCCTGCTCCTCAATAAGGTCTGCGAGATTGGTCGGATTGAATATCTTGCGGTCGCGGCCCATGCGGTCGCCTCCTCCTATGCGTGTTTTTTTGGAGGCGATTATGACGCGCGATCAGCTTCGCGCAAGCATCAAGCAGCAGACATGGCGAAGAGCGCGGCGGGGATCCGCCCCGGCGCCGCGCCCTTCCCGCAATTTTTGAATTATTCGACTAGGCGGCGTCCGCTTCAGCGTCGGAGTATTCCGTCGCCGTCGGCGCTGGCTCGCCTTCGGCGCGCTGCACTTCCACTTTGCCGATGACCTGCGCCCCGTCGTTGATCGAAATGCTCGGGGTTTCGATATCGCCTTCTACCGTCGCCGATTCCGCCAGGGTGACGCGAGTGGACGCCGTGACATTGCCTTTGATTTTGCCGCGCACGACAAGCTCGCGGACATTCAGGTTCGCGACGACTTCAGAATTGGTGTCGATGACGAGCAGATCGTCCGCCACCAAGTCGCCAGTGACGCTGCCGTCCAACCGGGTCGGGCCAACGCAGACAAGCTTGCCTTCGACAGAGCATCCCGTGGGCAAAACGGTGCGCACGAATTGCTTGCCGTTTTTGCCATTCGCGGCGCCGTCTTGATTAAAATTGAAGACCGTCTTCTTGCTGTTCGACATCCCTATTGCTCCTCGCCTGCTCAATCGCATCTGCAACCGAGAACAGCAAAGCTCATGCCAATAAGGCGACTTAGGGACCAAAGGCGCGCGCTAGTCGGCTTTGTTCGCCAATCGAGCCACGGCGCTGCGCAAGGCTGCGGAATGCTGGTTCGAGGCCTTGCCAAGGTAAATGATGTCCACAGGCGACACTTCACGACCGTAATAGGCCTTGTTCCACTTATTGTTCACCTTCAGAACGGCGCCTTCGATGGAAATGCTGCCATAGAGTCCTTGGGATCGCGAGAATGCGATGACATCCGTCGTCTGGACTTTGCTGCCGCCGCCGGCGTTGCCCGCCGCCACCGATAGATCGGCGCCCAATTTAACCGACGATCCCAGCAATTGGTCGAGGCCGGCTTTTGACCGCACCACAAGGACAAGTTCTGAGACTTCGCCGCCGGCCTGCAGGCCGATGGACAATGAACTGATCCGGAAAAAGGCTGGCTGCGACCAGCCGCCGCCGTCTTTGCGGCCGAGCATCACGCCGTTGCCGCCGGAACCGCCAATGATCAGGCCGCCACGAACGGAGGTGGGGATGACGATCACCGCATGGGCGTCTTTGGCCAGCTTCCACAGGTTTCGATAATTGCGATCGGCGGTGAAGGCGTTCACGGTCTCGACGGCGTCATTGACGGTGTTGCGCGCCTTTTCAGCGCGATCGGCGTGAGCCGCGCCAGTGGAGGCGAGCAACGCCGCCAACGCTGCGAGCACGATGCGCACGCCGCGCGTGACCGCGCTCGCCGATCGATACGCTCGCTCGGAAATTAATGCTGCCGACATGATCGTGTCCCTCCCGTTTCGATTTCGGACATTGTTTTGGCTGAGTGTAGCGCGACTTCAGCCATCCCCATAGAGCCGCCAAATGCCTATCGTATTGTTAACCCCGTGGGCCAGAAACGCCGGCCAAATGGCCCCACGGGCGGCCACGACGAGGGTTGCGAAGACCAGTCCGGAAATCATTGAACTCGCCATGCCCGGTCCGCCTTTGTAGAAATGCACCAGGCCAAAAACGACGGCCTGGACGACGATGGCGACGAACGTCGCGAGCGCGCCGCCGCCGAGGCCTGCGATCAGCCCACGCAGGAGCACAATGCGGAAGGCGATTTCTTCGCCGAGGGCCGCAAAGCTCCAGCTAAACGCAAGCAAGGTCAGCGCGTCGCGCACCGACCCCTGGGCCGACCCAAAACGCTCCCCGGCGCGGTCCGCGCCCGCCAGCCCATAGTGCTCGAGCGCGCCGGCGACATATGGATAGCCATAGGCGGCGTACGCTTGCAGGACGCCGACGCCGATCGTCGCAAGAACGACGTGGCTGACGCGCAGTTTGAAGCCCAGGCCAAATCGGTTGAGATCAACCCCGGCGCGCCCGAGAGCGAGGGCGAAGACGACGGTCGCGCCGACATAAAGCGGCGTTGCGAACCCAGCAAAATCGGCGAGCGGACCACTCTGCAGACCTGCGAGGCGCAGATAGCCGGTGAAGATCAAGGTCGCCGAGAACGCAATTGCGATCGTCAAGGCGCGATTGCCCATGCTTGCCCCTCTTTCCCCCGCCCTCGCAAGGGCTGTCGGTCAGAGGCT
>CAYWWL010000113.1:0-6813 GCA_964461925.1 uncultured Caulobacterales bacterium
CGCCGTCCCGCCGCCCCTTTCATGGAAGGGTCCCTTACCGCAAGGATCGCCTTACTGCAGCCGCGCGATCTTGATCCGGTCAAGGTCAGCAAGCGGCGCATCGTCAAGGCTGTCCGCGGCGGCGCGATCGGCGTAGACGTCGGCGATGCGGCTGATCCGGATCGCCGCGGCGTCAAACCGGCCTTTCAACTCTAGACTGGTGAGCGACAGGCCTTCGGTGGCCGGCGGCGACAAGACCTCGATCGCTTGCAAATACACTGCGCGGCATTCGCGCACCTGCTGGATCGCGCGTTCGAGCACCGCGACGTCGGCCATGGTCGGCGCGATGGCGCCAAGGGCCGCTTCGGCGCGCAGCGCCAAGGCGTCGGCGGCTTGCAAGGTCGCTTGGGCGTCTTTCAAGACGATATTGATCGGGGCCGGCTCGTCAGCAAGCAGATCGACATAGCGATCGGCAGCATTGCGACGGTCGGCGTTCTTGTCGGACCCTTTCAAGCCTTTGGCGAAAAGATCGACGAGACGCACCGCGTCGGCTTTCGGCCACGGCGTTTCAGCCAAGCGCGCAGCCGCGGCGGCGATTTCGGCCCGGTCCTGCTGCGCCGGCGAGGCGTCCCCGAGAACGTTCGCCGGCAATGTGGTGGAGCATCCGGCGGCGACCAGCATGGCGGCGGCGGCCAAAGCGCGCAGCGGCGCTCCAGTCGGCGCCAATCGGCCTCGGCTCGACACTTTTTTACTCAACTCAGTCTCCACACTACTCATTTCGCGCCGCATCGGGTATGGCTTGTCTGGTTGGACGCGCCGTTTGGGTTAGCCGATCGTCAGCGTCCTTGACGTCCTATCCGATCGACCGCTCAGGCTTGGCGCGCATTCGCCTCAACCATCGCTGAACGACGAAACACTATCACAGCAAAAAGGCAAAAGTCAGCTTTACCATGTCCGAACGATTAGATTTATTTCCGCCGATTGAACCACGCCTCACCGGACGCATGGCGGTGTCCGATTTACATACGGTTTACTATGAAGCGTCGGGCAATCCTGATGGAAAACCAGTCGTCGTTTGCCATGGCGGACCCGGCGGCGGCACGACGCCGTCCATGCGGCGATATTTCGATCCGCAAAAGTACAATATTATCTTGTTTGACCAGCGCGGGTGCGGCCGCTCGACGCCGCGTGCGGAGCTGAAAGAAAACACCACCTGGAAACTAATCGAAGACATGGAGCGGCTGCGGGTGGAGCTGAACGTTGATCGCTGGCAGGTGTTCGGCGGATCTTGGGGCTCGACCCTCGCATTGGCCTACGCCCAAGCGTTCCCCCAGCGCGTGACCGAATTGGTCCTACGTGGCATTTTCATGCTCAGAAAAGCTGAACTCGCTTGGTTCTATCAAGAAGGCGCCTCCTGGATGTTTCCCGACGCATGGGAAGGATTTCTCGAGCCGATCCCGGCAGGCGAACGCGATGATCTGATCGCCGCCTATTATAAGCGGCTAACCGGCGACAACGCCGAAGAACGCGCCCGCTGCGCCCGCGCCTGGTCAGTCTGGGAAGGCGGCACCGTCTCCCTCGCCCCGTCGCGCGAGCGGATCCAAAGCTTTTCCTCCGATAGTTTCGCCAACGCCTTCGCCCGCATCGAATGCCATTATTTCGTCAATGGCGGCTTCTTCGAAGTCGACGATCAATTGCTGCGCGATATCGACCGCATCCGTCATATCCCGGCGACCATCGTGCAAGGCCGCTATGACGTGGTGACGCCCATGAAGTCAGCATGGGACCTGCATCGCGCCTGGCCGGAAGCAGCGTTTAGATTGATCGGCGACGCCGGCCATGCGGCGAGCGAACCGGGCATCGTCGACGCCCTGGTGCGCGCCACCGAAGCCTACGCCGACTGATCGACCCGCTTCGCCCCGCCCGCGGCTAGGTTTCGAACTGATGCACTTGCCGGCGCAGTCGGCGCCAGATCCCATGACCGAAGGCGGCGAGCGTCGGCGGCGCGACGCCGCCTTTGCGCCGGGACCAACGCCAGCGCCCGGTGGCCACGTCCTCCGGCAAGCGTACGCCGCGCCACGACGCGGACGACACCATCGGCGTGTAATAGACGCAGCGGTCGAAAAAGAAATGGGTCACCTGGGACAATCGCGTCAGCGACGGGTCGGCCACCTTCGAGCCGCCATGCAAGAGGTCTGACGCCCAGACGAAGGCTTGGCCCTTCTTGATCAGGGCGGTTTCTTGCACCAGCCCGTGCTCTTCGACCAGCTGATTGACCGTCGGCCGCAAGCGCTCGAGATATTCTTCCGGGGTCGGTCGTTCCGACGTCACGCCCATGGAGACTGGCGTCATGGTCGGCAAGCGATGGCTGCCGGGATAGTAAAGCAGCGGCCCAGCGTCGGCGTGGACGTCTTCAAGCGCGATCCAGACGCCGCACATAAAGCCGGCGGGATCGGTGAAAAAATGGCTGGCGTCGGAATGCGCGCCTTGGCGGCTGCCGCGGTGAAAATTCAGGGTTTGGAACGCGAACGGTTTGCGGCCATAGACAAGCTCCAAGAACGCCGTCACCCGGGCGTCGACGGCGAGCCGCCGCACCGCTGGCGCCACCCGCCAAGCGTCCTGCACCCGATTAAACCGTCCGCCTTCAAATAAAGGCGCGAGCTGTTCGACGGCCGCGTCGCAACGCTCTTTGGTGGCGTCGTCTGCGAGATCCAGCACGGCGAAGCCGTTCGCCGCAAACGCCGCCGCCTGGGCTTTGTCGGCCGCGCTGGCGGCGCTCGCGGCGAGATGCGCCGCGAAGCCATCGCGTTCGTACAGCGGCCGGGCCGAAGCCTCATCCGTCATAGCGTTCCAGCTCAGCTTACCGGCGCCGCCGCCGCAGGGTTATTGCGCGATCAACGGGGCGATGATGGTGGAATAAATGATCACGGCGCCGATCCCGATGGGACAAACATAACGGATCAAGAAATACCAGCGTTTGAACCAGGCTTCCGATTTAAAGCCGATCTCTTCCCGGGTCAGCGACGTCGACACGATCCAGCCGCAGAACACCGCGGTGATGAAGCCGGCGATCGGCAAGATCAAGTCGGTGGTCTTGGATAGGAAGTCGAGCAACACCATGCCCTCGAACACAGGAATGCCGTTGGCGGGCAGCCAGGTGTTGAAGAACAGATCGCGCACCACTTCGCCCTCGGCGTTGGTCGCCGGGACTTGGGATAGCGCGTTGGCGACGCCGATCAGGAAAACGACGAAGCCGAGGATGGCGGCGATCATGGTCCGCTGCCGGCCGGGCTGTTGTTCTTCGAACCAAGCGGTCGACGCTTCGAGCAGCGCGATCGACGACGTCACCGCGGCGAAGAACGCCAAGACGAAGAACATCAGGCCGAACAGATTGCCCGCCGGCATGCCCTGGAAGGCCATCGGCAAGGTCTGGAACATCAAGGTCGGACCCGCCGCCGGGGCGAGGCCCAACTGGAACACGATCGGGAAGATCTCGATGCCGGCGAGGATGCCGACGCCAGTGTCGGAGATGGCGATCAAGCGCGACGCCCGGGGCAGATCCTGACTGCGCGACATGTGCGCGCCATAGGTCGCCATCAAGGCCGAACCGAGACCGATGGAGAAGAACGCCTGGCCAAGAGCGGCGGAAATCACCGAACCGTCGAGCAGACCGCGCTTAAAGCCGCCGATCACCTCGCCATTCGCCAAAACCCGGTCCTCGAACCGGAAACCGAACAGGAAGTCGAAGCCGCGGCCGATATCGCCGGTGAACACCGCGAAGACGACGAGACCGACCAGCATAATGAAGAAAGCCGGCATCAGAATGGTCACCGCAGTCTCGATGCCGCCTTTGATGCCGCGCGCGACGATAAAGACGGTGATCGAGATAAATACCGCGTGGAATAGGATCATCCGCACCGGATCGCTGAGCAAGGCGCCGAGCTTCCCGGCGACGTCATCCGCGGACTCGCCAGGGAACGCCCCGCCGACAAGCCCCGCAAGCCCGTTCTCGCCCACCGAGGCGATCAGCGAGCCGGCGAACATGCCGGCATAGGCGATCACCCAGCCGGCGATCACGGAATAGAAGGTGAGAATGACGAAGGAGCCGATCATGCCCATCCAGGATTGCAGCGCCCAGAATGTCGAGCGCCCTTCGCTCTTGGCGATCTTGGCGACGCTACCCACCGCCGACATGCGACCGCGCCGGCCGATCAGCAATTCCGCCACCAGGACTGGCAGGCCGATCAGAACCACACAGATGACATAGAACAGAACGAACGCCCCGCCGCCGTTTTCGCCGGCGACGTAGGGAAACCGCCAAAGATTGCCAAGGCCGACGGCGGATCCCACCGCGGCCATGATAAATGCGGCCTTGGAGGACCATTCTTCGTTATTGTCGTCTGTGTATCCCGCCATGGCGCACCCCTTGTTTCTCAAGCATTTTTTTACGATCGCCGAGTTTTATGCCGCGAACACTAGGGAATTTCTCCCCAAAAGGCATCGGTTGACCGCGCGTTAGCCGATTTTTTACCGGTCTTGGCCGAAGATGTCGAATGTCTTGAAGCGGCGTGTCGCGTCGCAGCAAGATCGCCCAGGTTTGGGGTCATTGAGGAGACTGCGACGTCGTGGCTTTGTCCGACATCCATAACGAGCCAGTTCTGGAGACCGAACAACTCGAAAGCCTGTTGATGGCTGCCGGGGCGGAAGGTCTGAATGAGATCATGGACGCGTATTGGCGCTCGACCCAGGGCCTGATCGACTCGCTGAAGACCCAAGCCGCCGAAGGCGATCTGGAAGAAGCCGCCCGCACCGCCCACGCCATCAAAGGCTCCTCGTCCAATATCGGCGCGCAGCTGATGGCCAATCTCGCGAAAGTGTTCGAGAACGCGTGCCGCGACGGCGATGGCGAGGCCTTGCGCGTCGCCGTGGACGCCGCCGACGACGCGGTCGACGCCACGCGCAAAGCGGTCACCGACCTGATCGCCGCCGCAGGCTAACCTCTCTCCTAACCCATTATTATGTGCGCAACGCCGATCGGTCGCGATCGCGCGCTGGCCCTACGTCCGTCTTTCGCCAACGCACTGGCGGAAACAGCGTCGGTCAATTGAGCCGTGAGTGACTATCCTGGTCGCGGCTGGCGTGAACGCTCATCACCAAGCCAAACCCGGCCATGATCGTCAGCATCACGGTGCCGCCATAGGAGACCAAAGGCAGCGGCACGCCCACCACCGGCGCCAGGCCCATCACCATGCCGGTGTTGATCAGCACATAAAGCGCGAAGGTCACCACCACGCCCATGGCGGTAAGGCGCGCGAAATGCGCCCGCGAGCCCATGGCGATGGATACCCCCAACAGGATCACCGTGAAGTAGAGCCCCAGCAGGAACATAGCGCCGACGAAACCAAATTCTTCGCCGAAAATGGTGAAGATGAAGTCGGTGTGCATTTCCGGCAGAAACTTCAACTGGCTCTGCGTGCCTTCCATATAGCCCTTGCCGGTGAGCCCGGCCGATCCAAGACCGATCTTCGATTGCAACAAGTGATAGCCTTGGCCAAGCGGGTCCCGATCGGGATCGAGAAACGTGAAAATCCGCTCGAGCTGATACGGCTTCAGGATCTCGAAGCGATAAGCGCTATAGCCGGCGACCACGGCTGCGCCGACGCCGAAGGCGGTGATCCGCCAGCTCAAGCCGGCGAGCAGGATGATCGCCGCGCCGCTCGCCGCCAATAACAACGAGGTGCCAAGGTCCGGCTGCATGAAGACCAGGCCGACAGGAGCGCCGATCATCAATAACGGCGGCGCCAGATAGAGAATCTGCGAGACCTGTTCCGCCCTTAGCCCGTGATAATACCGCGCCAGGCCCATAACGAGGCCGATCTTCATCGCTTCGGAGGGCTGGAACTGCATGCCGCCAAATTCTATCCAGCGCCGGGCGCCCATATTCACCTCGCCAATAATCGGCACAAGGATCAAAGCGACCAAGGCGGCGAAATAGATCGGATAAGCGAGCGCCATCCAATATTTGATGCCGATGAAGGCCATGCCGATCATCACCCCGAGGGCGACGACGAACCGCAGGCCGTGTTTCAACGCCCATGGGCTCCAAGACCCGCCGGCGACGGAGTAAAGCGTCAGCACGCCGGCCCCGGCGATCATCGACAAGGTCAGAATCAAGGGCCAATGCAAGCGCGCGATATGTTGGCGAAAATCGCGGCGGCCGGAAGGAAGATGGATTGACGACATCGCTTCCCCCTACAAGTCGCCGTCGCGCGCCGCGGCCGCGGCGATGGCCGATGGGCCGATCGGCGTCATCGAACCGGGATCGCGCTTCATCACCGCGCGCATGATCTCGCGGGCTTTCGGCCCGGCTGCGCGCGAGCCGCCGATGCCGTGCTCAACCACGACGGAACAGGCGTAACGCGGACTATCGAAAGGCGCGTAGCAAACGAACAAGGCGTGGTCGCGCCGCTCCCACGGCAGATCTTCCGGCTTGGTCAGCCCGCGGGCGCGTTCCTCCGCGGTGATCCGGTAGATTTGGCTGGTGCCGGTCTTGCCGGCGAGGCGCCAGTCGGGATTTTCTAGCCGCGAGCGATACGCAGTGCCGCCGATTTCATTCGTCACGGCGTCCATGCCGGTTCGAGCGACGTCGAAATATTCCTGGTTGATGCCGATATCGGCGAACTCCGGCTGCTGCGACACCCGCCCGCCGACCATCCGCACCAAGCGCGGGCGCACTTGCTTGCCGCTGGCGATCCGCGCCGCCATCACCGCCAATTGCAGCGGCGTCGAGGTGACCGCGCCCTTGCCGATCACCACCGATAGGGTCTCGCCCTG
>CAYWWL010000114.1:0-5078 GCA_964461925.1 uncultured Caulobacterales bacterium
CCCATGCCATGTCGCCGCCTATCCTTTTGATTTCCCAAACCTAGTCGATGCCGCCCCTGGCGCAAAACGACAAGCCCGTGAACCGCCGCGCGTTGGCCCCGTCGGAGCCGGGGGAAAATAAAAATCACGATCCAAAAACAACGCCATAAATACCGGGGTGAGCAATGGTTGCGCCGTTATGCAAGTGCGAAATTTTGCAATTCGCGCCCCCGCCAGTCAGAGTTTTGGCGCGTTGTCCTAAATGTCATCGCGCGGAGGAACACGAGATGGGTAGATTCTCTTCACAAGTGCGAATCGTCGTCGTCGGATGCCTGTGCGGCGGCTCTTGCATGGCCCTCACCCTCGCCGCATCACGCCTGATCGGCTGATCCGCGCCACGGCGCGATCAATCCGGGTCATAAGCGAGAATCGGCGACAGCCAACGTTCGGCCTCTTCTAAGCTGACGCCCTTGCGCGACGCATAGTCCGACACCTGATCGACAGCGATCTGGCCGACGCCGAAATACACCGATTGCGGATGCGAGAAATACAAGCCCGACACCGACGCCGGCGGGGTCATGGCGAAGCTTTCGGTCAACGCCATTCCGGCGTTCGCCTCGGCCTGCAATAGCCGGAACAGCGTCGCCTTTTCGGTATGATCCGGCTGTGCGGGATAGCCGGGCGCAGGACGGATGCCCTGGTAGGATTCGGAAATTAGGGCGTCAACGGACAAATTTTCATCGGCCGCGTAGCCCCATAGCTCGCGGCGCACGCGTTTATGCATGGCCTCGGCGAAGGCTTCGGCGAATCGATCGGCGAGCGCTTTGGCCATGATCGCGCTGTAATTGTCGTTAGCGTCGTCGAAAGAGTCCGCCAGGGCTTGTTCGCCATGGCCGGCGGTGACGGCGAACGCGCCGATATAATCGGCTTTGCCGGAGTCCACCGGCGCGATGAAGTCCGACAGGCAATAATTAGGCGCGCCGCCGTCGCGCTTCTCCATCTGCTGACGCAAGCCATGCAACCGCGCCAGCTCCGAGTCTCTGTTTTCATCCGTATAAACAATAATATCGTCGCCGTCCGCGTTGGCGGGCCAGAAGCCGACGACGCCATGGGCGGTCAAGGACTGATTGGCGATGATGTCCTTGAGCATCTTCTTCGCGTCCTGATAGAGCGCCCGCGCCGGTTCGCCGACGATCTTGTCCTCCAGGATTTGCGGAAACCGCCCAGCCAGATCCCAGGAGGCGAAGAACGGCGTCCAGTCGAAATACTCAGCAAGCGTCGCGAGGGAATAGTCGCGAAACGCTTTGACCCCGAGGAAGGAGGGCGTCGGCGGCGTATAGCGCGCCCAGTCGATTTTTGGGGCGTTAGCCCGGGCCGCCGCGATCGGCGCGCGCTTGCTGCGATCCCGGCCCTTCGCGTGCCGTTCGCGAATGACGGCGTATTCGGCGTTGGTTTTTTCGAGATAAGCGCCGCGGCGTTCGTCGGAAATAAGCGATCCAGCGACGCCCACCGCCCGGCTCGCGTCGGTGACGTACACAACCCCCTGGTCGTATTCAGGCGCGATCTTCACCGCCGTATGGGTCCGGCTCGTGGTCGCGCCGCCGATCAAGAGCGGCGTGTTCATGTTTTCGCGACGCAATTCCGAGGCGACATGGCGCATTTCGTCGAGGCTTGGCGTGATCAGCCCGGACAAGCCGATAAGGTCGACATTATGCGCCTTGGCCTCGGCGAGGATCTTGTTCGCCGGAACCATGACGCCGAGGTCGATGACGTCGTAATTGTTACACTGAAGAACGACGCCGACGATGTTCTTGCCAATGTCGTGGACGTCGCCTTTCACCGTGGCGAGGAGAATTTTGCCGGCGGCCTGGCCTTGCGCCTGGCCGGTGGCGGCCTTTTCTTCCTCCATAAACGGCGTCAGATACGCCACCGCCTGCTTCATCACCCGGGCCGATTTCACCACCTGCGGCAAAAACATTTTACCCGACCCGAACAGATCGCCGACCACGTTCATGCCGTCCATCAACGGCCCTTCAATGACGTGGAGCGGGCGGCCGAGCTTCGCGCGCGCTTCTTCAGTGTCTTCGATAATGAAGTCGGTGACGCCTTTTACCAAAGCGTGCTTCAGCCGCTCTTCGACGCCGCCTTCGCGCCATGAAAGATCGACGGTCGTCTTCTTGCCGCCGCCGCCTTTGAAGCGTTCGGCGACTTCCAGCAAACGTTCGGTGGCGTCGTCCCGGCGATTGAGGATCACGTCCTCCACCGGATCGCGCAGGTCGGCTGGGATCTCGTCATAGATCGCCAACTGCCCGGCGTTGACGATGCCCATGTCCATGCCAGCCTTGATCGCGTGATAGAGAAACACCGAGTGCATCGCTTCACGCACTGGTTCATTGCCGCGGAACGAGAAGGAGATGTTGGAGACGCCGCCGGACACGCGGGCGCCGGGAAGCGTGCTCTTGATCGCCCGCGTCGCCTCGATGAAGTCCACCGCGTAGTTGTTGTGCTCCTCGATGCCGGTGGCGACGGCGAAAATGTTCGGATCAAAAATGATGTCCGTCGCCGGAAAGCCCGCTTTCTCCGTCAGCAGCTCGTACGAACGCGTGCAGATCTCCACCTTGCGCGCTTCGGTGTCGGCTTGCCCGGTTTCGTCGAACGCCATCACCACCACTGCGGCGCCGTAGCGCATGATCTTTTCGGCCTGTTCGAAAAACGGCGCTTCGCCTTCTTTCAACGAGATCGAATTGACGATCGATTTGCCTTGCACGTTGCGCAAGCCCTCTTCGATCACCTCCCATTTCGACGAGTCGATCATCACCGGCACCCGCGCGATGTCCGGTTCGGACGCGATCAAGCGCAAGAAACGGCGCATCGCGGCGACGCCGTCGAGCAGACCCTCGTCCATGTTCACGTCGATGATCTGGGCGCCGTTTTCGACTTGCTGGCGGGCGACGGCCAACGCCTCGTCATAGCGATCCTCTTTGATCAGCTTACGAAATTTCGCCGACCCGGTGACGTTCGTGCGTTCACCGATGTTAATGAAGAGCGGTTGCGTCATCCGGCGGCCTTGAATTGCTGTTTCGCGCGCACGCCGAGGAGATGACACAAGGCGAAGGCCAAGTCGTCGCGATTGAGCGTGTAGAAATGGAAATGCTTGACGCCGTGCTCGGCGAGATCGAGGCATTGCTCGGCGGCGACCGTGGCGGCGATCAAACGTCGGGTCGCGGGATCGTCGTCGAGATTTTGGAACAGTTTCACGATCCGGCCCGGCAAGGTCGCGCCGCAGGTGTCGGCCATGCGGCGCACGCCGGCGAAATTGGTCACCGGCATGATGCCGGGCACGATCGGGATGTCGATGCCGGCGGCGCGGACCCGTTCAAGGTAGCGCAAATAGGCGGCGTTATCGTAGAAGAACTGCGTGATCGCCCGGGTCGCGCCGGCGTCGATCTTGCGCTTCAACATGTCGAGATCGGCGTTGAACGACGGCGAGTCCGGATGTTTCTCCGGATAACACCCGACGGTGATTTCAAAGTCGCCGATCTTTTTCGCGCCGGCGGCGAGCTCCGCGGCGTTGCCGTAACCATCTGGATGCGCCGTGTAAGGCTCGCCCGGGCCGCCTGGCGGATCGCCGCGCAGCGCCACGATGTGGCGCACGCCCGCCGCCCAATAATCGCGCAAAACCTCGTCCACCTCGTCCCGCGACGCGGCGACGCACGTCAGGTGCGCGGCGACTTTTAAATCCGTCTCCTGCACCACCCGCGACACGGTTTGGTGGGTGCGCTCGCGGGTCGATCCGCCCGCGCCATAGGTCACCGAAACGAACTGCGGCTCCAGCGGCGCAAGCTTTTCGATCGCTCCCCATAATTTCTGATGCATCGCGTCGGTCTTCGGCGGGAAGAATTCGAACGACACTTTGAGATCGGACATCGGCCTCTAGGCTCCTTTAGCGGCCGACGACGCGACGCCGACCTCTGCGTTTTTAGTTAGTTGGCGAATTTTCTTGGAAGATCGGCATAGCCAGATCTTCACGGTCAAGGATTCTTGTCCCGCTGCGGCGGGCGCCAGCGCCTCGACCGAGTCGACTGCGAGGCCGGCGGCGCGGCACCAGCCGGCGACTTCCTCGTCGGAGAAGCCGAGCCGGCGATGGGCGTGGTCTTCGCGCAAAAACTCAAGGTCGTGGGGCGCGAAATCGGAAATGATGAGACGGCCGCCAGGTCGCAACAGCCGCGCGGCTTCGGCCACGGCGGCGGTCGGTTCGGCGAGAAAGTGCAGCACTTGATGGATGCAAACGACGTCAGCCACGGAGCGCTCCAGCGGGATCGAGAAGATATCGCCAAGCCTCACTTGCGCGTTCTGAACCTCGTCGCGTTCGAGATTGGCGCGCGCCACCGCCAGCATTTCCCGCGACAGGTCGAACCCGAAACCAGTTTCATAATCGTCGCTGAACAAGCTCAGCATCCGGCCGGTGCCGGTGCCGAAGTCCACGAACGCGCCGATCGGCTCCGGCGCCAAGAGATCGCGCATCCGCGCCTCAATCTCGGTTTCGGCGATATGAAGGCCGCGCACACGGTCCCAATCGTCAGCATTCGATTTAAAGTACGCCGCGGCGACCGCGGCGCGCGACTCGCGGCTTTGGTCGAAACGTTCAATGTCGCGGGCGATGACCCGGTCGGCGCCGCCGCCAAGGGCGTCCACCGCCCATTTGATCGCGGCGTAAATCGCGTCGTGCTCGTCGGCCGCCAGGCGATAGAAGATCCACGCCCCTTCCCGGTGGCGCTCGACCAAGCCGGCGTCGGCGAGAATTTTCAAATGCCGGCTCACCCGCGGCTGGCTCTGGCCGAGAATTTGGGTCAGTTCAGAAACCGTCAATTCGCCGCGATTGAGCAAGAGCACCACCCGTAAGCGGGTCTCTTCGCCAATCGCGCGGAATGTATTGAGCACCAGGTCGAGCGACACCGCGCTGTCCCCTTTCGACTGTCATCGTTTCGGACCAAAACGCTGGGCGCACCCCGCGCCGAGCGGGGGACATATAAACATATCCTTATATCTCCAGCAACAGGCCAATTGATGCATTTGCGAAGATTGCGAGAATTGACTTA
>CAYWWL010000114.1:5115-6756 GCA_964461925.1 uncultured Caulobacterales bacterium
TGCACATGCGAATTGTATTTGGCCCCGCCTTTGGCGCCTCTCCGGCGATTACACCTGAGGAAGTACTTGTTATGACGCTGTTTTTCGCCCTCCAGTGGACGAGCGCCAAAAATTGGATCGGGCGCGCTTCGACCGCGGCCCTGGCGGGGCTTGTGTGCTTCTCCCTGGCGGCGCCATCGCCAGCCGCAGCCCAGGAAGGCCCGTCCGCCCTCGCTGGAGACGAAATGGACCAAGAGCGAATCGACGAGGCCATCGCCGCCGCCGACGACGCCACCGACGGCGACCCGTGGGAAGGGTTTAACCGGGCGATGTTCTCGGCCCATACGGTGCTCGACGATAATCTGCTGGTGCCGATGGCGCTCGGCTATCGCGCGGTGACGCCGAAACGCGGCCGCCGTGGGGTGCGCCGTTTCCTCGCCAATCTCAGGACGCCCGGCATTATCGTCAACGACCTGCTGCAAGGGGAATTCAAACGCGCTGGCGACACCGCAGCGCGGTTCATGATCAACTCCACCATCGGCGCCGGCGGTTTCGCCGATCCCGCCGCGGAGCTCGGCATTGACGGCCACCGCGAAGATTTCGGGCAAACCCTGGCGGTTTGGGGCGTCGATTCAGGCCCTTACCTGTTCTTGCCCATGGTCGGTCCGAGCACGGTCCGCGACACGGTCGGCACCGGGGTGCAAGTGTTGCTCGATCCTTTGTTTTACGTCCGCACGCCGACCGCGAACGTCGCGCGCTATTCACGCGCGGGGATCGGCGGCATCAGCGCCCGCGAACCCTTCATCGAGCCCTTGCGCGACATGCAGGAAAGTTCGCTCGACTATTACGCCTCGTTCCGCAGTTTCTACACCCAGACCCGGGATCGGGAGATCCTTAATGGGCGTACGGACTTTTCCACGCTGCCGGACATATCCGACGACGAGTTCGACGATTTCGACGACATTGAATAGGCTCTAGCCGCGCTCTTCGGCGAGCGCGCGTCGATAGGCCTCAAGATCGCCGATCGGCCGCGTCGCAACGCCGTCTCGCGCCGCCGCTTCGGCCGCCGCCGCCGCCGCCGCGGGCAGCAGCCGCGGATCGAACGGCTTCGGCAAAATATAGTCCCGACCGACGACCAGATCTTCGCCGGGGTACAGCGCGGCCACCGCCGGGGACGCCGGGGTCTGCGCCAGGGCGGCGATGGCGTTGGCCACGGCGAGCTTCATGCCTTCGGTGATCTCCGTCGCGCCGGCGTCGAGCGCCCCGCGGAACAGGAACGGGAAGCACAAAACGTTATTGACTTGGTTGGGGTAGTCGCTGCGACCGGTAGCGAGGATGGCGTCGGGAACCGCATCGCGCGCGTCCTCCGGCCATATTTCCGGATCCGGATTGGCGAGCGCGAAGATGATCGGCCGCGGCGCCATCGAAGCGGCCATGTCCGGCGACAGAACGCCGCCGACGGAAAGCCCAAGAAAGACATCGGCTCCTTTGACCGCCTCGGCCAGAGTGCGCGCCTTCGTCGCCGCGGCGTAGCGGGCTTTGTTGGCGTTGACCTCTTTGGCGCGGCCTTCATGGACGACGCCGCCGCGATCCACCAGGACGACGTTTTCGCGGCGCGCCCCGGCTTCGACCAGGAAGTCGAGGCAGGCGAGCGACGCGGCG
>CAYWWL010000115.1:0-6724 GCA_964461925.1 uncultured Caulobacterales bacterium
GACCTAATCGAAGAGGATTCCGAAGCTGTCATCATTTTCGATATTGGCGGCGGCTCGACCGAAGTTTCTATGCTGCGCCGTGGAAAGGGCGGCGGCGACGGCGCCGACGCGGCCGAGGACGGTAGGGCGGAAGCTGGCGTCGCCGGTCGGCATTCGCTGACGTCTTGGTTCTCTTTGCCAATCGGCGTGGTCAATCTCTCGGAAACTTGGAACGGTCGCGACATTGCCGCCGACACATACGAGAAGATCGTCGCCAGCGTTCGCGAGCAAATCGCCAAAGTTGCGCCGCCGCCGGAGTTCCATGCGATCTTCGCCGCTGGCGAAGGGTATTTATTGGGGACCTCGGGGACGGTGACGTCGCTTGCTGGCGTTCACCTTGAGCTGACGAAATACCGACGCGATCGCGTCGACGGGCTTTGGTTGAGCGCTGCGGACGCGCGCGCAGTGACCGAGCGGCTTCGTTCTATGGATTTTGACGATCGCGCCCGCGAGCCCTGCATTGGAGAGGAGCGCGCTGACCTCGTTGTTTGCGGCTGCGCTATTCTCGAAGCCTTGATGCGAGAATGGCCGACGGCGCGGATCAGGGTCGCGGACCGTGGGCTACGGGAAGGCATGTTGGCCGGCCTCATGGGGCTAGATCGAAGCGAGAAGGATTCGCTCGCCAGAGGACGGTCTCGCCCGAGGCGGCGATCTCGCCGCCGCCGTCGTCGGTCAACGACAGAGTAACGGGAGCGGCTGTATTGGGCTGCGCGCCGGCGAATATCGCGCAATTCAGCGCTTTTGCGACGATTTGCCGGATACGAAACGATGGGGATTGTCAAACGCGACGACTTCGCTATTAAGGCCCATGGAGCGGCGCAGCAAAAAATCCCCCGAGTCGAAGAGGCCCAAACCGGGCGCGCGCGCGCGGGCCGGGGCTGATCTTGACCGGGAAGAGCCGCGCCCGCCAAAGTCCGGGAAACGGCGTTCCAATCTGCAAAAATCGGACACAGCCTTAGGCGCCCCTGCTGAAAAACGTGGGCTCAAGAAAGCGCCAGCCAGCGCTGGCGGCAAGTCGCGAAAAGGCGGCGCCAAGGCCGAAGACATAACTGCGAAATCCCGTGGCCATCGGGAAATGCACGTCAATGTCAAAACCGGACGATATCGCAAGCACTCATCCACTCTATGGCTCGACCGGCAATTGAACGATCCTTACGTGGCGCGGGCCAAAGCGGAAGGGTATCGGTCGCGCGCCGCTTACAAGCTGATTGAATTGAACGAAAAATTCGATTTTCTGAAGCGCGGCGCGGCAATTGTCGATCTTGGTTGCGCGCCTGGCGGATGGTGCCAGGTGGCGTTGAAAGCAGGAGCCACCCGGGTCGTCGGCATCGACTACCTTCATATGGACAGCGTCACCGGCGCGACGATTCTCGAGCTTGATTTTCTCGACCCTTCTGCGCCGGCGCAATTAAAGGCGGCGCTTGGCGGCCCGGCGGACGTGGTGCTGTCGGACATGGCGGCGCCGACCACCGGGCATCGCAGTAC
Source organism: uncultured Caulobacterales bacterium (assembly GCA_964461925.1). GTDB lineage: Bacteria > Pseudomonadota > Alphaproteobacteria > Caulobacterales > Parvularculaceae > MED-G105. The sequence goes on from CAYWWL010000115.1 coordinate 1,525, forward strand.
GGATCACCTGCGCATCGTCGCGCTCGCCGAAACGGCCTTGGATTTCGCCGAGGACGTGCTTGCGCCGGGCGGCTCGTTCGTTTGCAAAGTGTTCCAAGGCGGCGCAGAAGGCGACCTTCTGACACGCTTGAAAGCGTCGTTTCAATCCGTGAAGCACGCGAAGCCGAAAGCGAGCCGCGCTGAATCGGCGGAAAAATACGTCGTCGCCCAGGGCTTTAAACGCCGACCGGAAAGCGGGGGCGACTGATGGTAATTTGGGTATCGCCATTGTCAGCGGTCCATGACGTCGCGGCTAAGGTCCAACCGTCGCGCGTCGTCAGCCTCTTGTCGCCTGGCGATCAATTTCCATCGCTCGATGGCGTAGGCGCGGATGCTCATCACAAAGTCGCCGTGCACGACATCAGCGAGGCGAAATCAGGGCTGACCGCGCCTGATGACGACCATATCGCCGACATCATTAGTTTTTTGCGTGGCTGGAGCAGCGATACGCCCCTGGTGATTCATTGCTGGGCCGGCGTTTCGCGCTCGACGGCGACGGCGTTCATCGCGGCGTGCGTTCACAATGACGACGTCGACGAGGGCGTTATCGCCGACGCTTTGCGGGCCGCATCGCCGACCGCTTGGCCGAATAGACGGATCATCGCCATCGCTGACGAGGCGCTGGCGCGCGGCGGGCGCATGTCGCGCGCGGTTGAGAAGATGGGCGGCGGAGAAGTTACTGTGGAGGCGACGCCGTTCAGGATCGCGTCTCGCTTTTAGAAGATCGTATACGAATTAAGAAATTGGACTGAGGGAAAACGGAGGCTGTTAGGATGAATATTCGTGAAGCACTGACATTTGACGATGTGTTGCTCGAGCCAGGGCCTTCTTCCGTGATGCCCTCGCAGGTTGACACGAAGGCGAAACTCACCCGCGACGTTCATTTGAACATTCCGGTGATGTCGTCAGCAATGGACACCGTCACCGAAGCGGATATGGCTATCGCCATGGCCCAGAACGGGGGTATCGGCGTCTTGCATCGCAATCTCACCATCGAAGAACAAAGCGAGCATGTGCGTCGGGTGAAGCGTTTTGAAAGCGGCATGGTCGTCAATCCTCTGACGCTCGCCCCGAGCGCGACTTTGGAAGAGGCGTGGGCGCTTATGGAGCGCAATAGGATTTCTGGTTTTCCCGTCATCGAAGAGGCGAATTCGAATGGTGTGGGCAAACTCGTCGGCATCTTGACAAATCGCGACATGCGCTTCGCTTCGGATGGTTCCCAGACTGTTTCCGAACTGATGACGAAGGAGGATTTAATCACCGTGCGGCCTGGCGCGAGCCGGGAGGAGGTCACGCGACTGCTGCACCAGCACCGGATCGAGCGGTTGATCGTCGTCGACGAAGACTATCGGTGTATTGGCCTCATAACGGTCAAGGACATTGAGAAGGCGCAGAAGCATCCGAATGCGACGAAAGACGCGGAGGGACGCCTTCGGGTGGCCGCTGCATCCACCGTTGGCGAGGATGGGTTCGCGCGGGTCGAAGCGCTCGTCGACGCGGGCGTCGACGTGGTCGTGATTGACACGGCCCATGGGCATTCCTCGCAAGTGATCGAGCAGGTCAGCCGAATCAAGAAAGCATCGAACGCGACCCAGGTGATCGCCGGCAATATCGCCACTTATGACGGCGCTCGGGCGTTGGCCGACGCCGGCGCTGACGCCATTAAGGTGGGGATCGGGCCGGGATCGATCTGCACCACGCGGATCGTCGCCGGCGTTGGGGTGCCGCAATTGACGGCCGTCTCAGACGCCGCTCGCGCTGGCCGGGACGCTGGCGTCGCCGTGATCGCTGACGGCGGCGTGAAATACTCAGGCGACCTGGCGAAGGCGGTGGCCGCTGGCGCCGACTGCGTCATGGTCGGATCGCTGCTCGCTGGATCGGACGAGGCGCCTGGCGAAGTGTTCATGTACCAAGGTCGTCCTTACAAGTCATATCGCGGCATGGGCTCAATCGGCGCCATGGCGCGTGGGTCCGCTGATCGGTATTTCCAGGCCGACGTTAAAGAACAAATGAAATTGGTGCCGGAAGGCATTGAAGGTCAGACCCCTTACAAAGGACCTGTTGGTCCGATCCTGCACCAATTAGTCGGCGGCTTGCGGGCGTCGATGGGGTATGTCGGCGCTGCGACCATAAATGAAATGCAGGAAAAGGCGCGTTTCGTGAAGATCACCAATGCCGGTCTGCGCGAGAGCCATGTGCATGACGTTCAAATCACGCGGGAAGCGCCGAATTATCCTTCTCCGGCGTAAATTCTAAGAAAGGGCGACGCAAGCGATGCGCACGGGCGGCAAAATCACGGCGACGATTGAAATCCTCGATGATTTCGACAGCCGGCGCGTGCCGCTTAAGACGGCGATCGCTGATTGGGGCCGCAATAATCGCTACGCCGGCGCAAAGGACCGCGCGTGGATTTCCGGATTATGTCTCGATTGCCTGCGCCGCAAGGCGAGTTTGTCCGCCGCCGTGAAGGACGGCTCGACTCGGATGCGAGTATTGGCCGCGCTCGCTTTGCTATGGCGTATGCCGATCGCTGAACTATCCGACGCGGTGGAGGACGAGCACGGACCCGGCGCATTGACCGACGATGAACGGGCGACGCTAAACGCAGCCGATTTATCGGCGCAGACCGAGAATGATGCGCCTGACTGGATCGCACCGTTATTCGAACGCGCGTTTGGGGCCGCCGCCGGCGCCGAGCTTGCGGGGCTCAGCGCGCGGGCCGATATCGATTTGCGCATCAATGCACTGAAGGCGACCGCTGAGAAGGCGTTCCCGGCGCTGAAATCCGTACGCGCCGAAACTGTTCCGGCGACGCAGATGGCGGCGCGTATCGCGGCGCCTGATCCGGCGGTGAAGGCGCCGGCGGTGACAGTCATCCCGGCGTTCAATAAGGGCTGGGTTGAAGTTCAGGACCTGGGCTCGCAGCTCGCCGCCCTGGCGGCGGGAGAAATCGGCGGCCGACAAGTATTGGATTATTGCGCCGGCGGCGGCGGCAAAACCCTCGCCCTTGGCGCACGCATGAATGGGACCGGGCAACTATACGCATTTGACATCGATGCACGGCGATTGAAGCCGCTATACCATCGGGCGAAGCGCGCCGGCTTGAAAAATCTGCAGATCCGTTCGCCGATCGATGAGGCCCCGCTGGCCGACCTCATTGGCAAGATGGACGTTGTCTTCGTCGACGCGCCTTGCACGGGCTCGGGGACATGGCGGCGCCATCCCGATGCGAAATGGCGGTTGACAGAAAAGCAATTGACGAAGCGCATCGCCGAGCAGGACGAGGTCCTGCGGGTCGCCGCCGACTTCGTGAAGCCCGGCGGTCGGATGGTCTATGTCACATGCTCGGTCTTCGTCGAAGAGAACGAAGATCGTATTGCAGGGTTCTTAGCGGAGAATCTGACATTTCGGCAGTCAAGCGCGCTCGACGAGATCGCATCTGTCGACGTCGACGCGGCGACTTTTTTGAAAGCTCACGTCACTGACGGCGGCGGGTTGCGCTTGACGCCGATGAGAACGGGTACAGACGGATTTTATGTGGCGGTATTGCGTAGAGACGAAACCGCGAGACGAAATGGAGATGAAGATTGACGAATGCTGTTGGAGAGGCGTTAAGCCGGCATCACGAACGAGCTCTAGTCGTGGATTTCGGCAGTCAAGTTACCCAGCTGATCGCGCGGCGGCTGCGCGAGGCCGGCGTCTATTGCGAGATCCATCCATTTAACGCTGTCGATGCGCCCTTCCTAGAGGCGTTCGGGCCTAAGGCGATTATTCTCTCGGGCGGACCGGCAAGCGTCCAGGCTGCGGCGAGCCCGCGGGCTGACGACGCCGTATTCGCTCTTGGCGCGCCAATTCTCGGGATCTGCTATGGCGAGCAAACAATCTGCGCGCAATTGGGCGGCGCTGTTGAGCAATCGGACCATAAAGAGTTCGGCCGCGCCGACATCATGGTCGAAAAGCAAAGCCCTCTATTCGACGGCGTGTGGACGCCGGGCGAAAGTTATCGGGTCTGGATGAGCCATGGCGATCGCGTGAATGCGTTGCCAGAGGGGTTTGACGTAATCGCCGCCTCAGAAGGGGCGCCGTTCGCCGCCATCGCCGATGAATCGCGTCGGATATATGGGGTGCAATTTCATCCGGAAGTCGCGCATACGCCCGATGGCGCCGCCCTGTTGAAGAATTTCGTCATCAATGTCGCCGGCTTCAAAGCCGACTGGACCATGGCGGCGTTTCGTGACGAGGCGATTGCAAAAATCCGTAATCAGGTTGGCGATGCAAAGGTCGTCTGTGGGCTCTCTGGCGGAGTCGATTCCTCGGTCGCCGCGGTCCTGATCCACGAAGCCATCGGCGACCAGCTGACATGCGTTTTCGTCGACACCGGCCTGATGCGCGCCGGTGAAGGCGAAGAGGTCGTTCGTCTGTTCCGGGATAGCTACAATATTCCGCTCATTCATGTGAATGCGGAAGAAAAATTTCTAGGCGAATTAGAAGGCGTCGACGATCCGGAAAAGAAGCGAAAAATTATCGGCGCGGCCTTTATCGACATATTCGACGCAGAGGCTTCGCAGATCGAAGACGCCGCCTTTCTTGCCCAGGGCACGCTTTATCCGGACGTGATCGAAAGCGTGTCGTTTGACGGCGGTCCGTCAGTAACGATTAAATCGCACCACAATGTCGGCGGTCTACCGGAACGGATGAAGTTAAAATTGGTCGAGCCGTTGCGGGAATTATTCAAAGACGAAGTGCGCGCCCTCGGGCGAGAGCTCGGCTTACCGGAGCATTTTGTTGGGCGGCATCCTTTCCCGGGCCCGGGTTTGGCGATCCGGATTCCAGGCGAAGTGACGAAGGAGAAAGCCGACATCCTTCGTAAGGCGGACGCGATCTATCTCGACGAAATTCGCAATGCCGGCCTCTATGATGAAATTTGGCAAGCGTTTGCGGTGCTCTTGCCTGTGCGGACGGTAGGCGTGATGGGCGATGAGCGGACGTATGATCATGTCTTGGCGCTGCGGGCGGTGACCAGCACAGACGGCATGACGGCGGATTATTACCCATTTCCCCACGACTTCTTAGGCAGGTGCGCAACGCGCCTGATTAACGAAGTGCGTGGAATCAATCGTGTGGTTTATGACGTGACGTCAAAGCCGCCAGGTACGATTGA
>CAYWWL010000116.1:0-6714 GCA_964461925.1 uncultured Caulobacterales bacterium
CCAAAGGCGATCAGTACGACAACAAAGTCTACGTGCTGCCGAAGCATCTCGACGAAAAGGTCGCCGCATTGCATCTCGACAAAGTCGGCGCGCACCTGTCCGAGCTGACTTCCGAGCAAGCTGAATATATCGGCGTCGGCAAGCAAGGACCGTTCAAGAACGACGACTACCGCTACTAAGCGCGGATCGGCGCACGCCGCGCCGCCTACGGTTAAATCGAGACAACCCCGCGGTCTTCGGAGCGCGGGGTTTTTTGCGCCTAATCGCTGCCAATCCGTCTAACGCCCCGCCCAACCCCGTGATACAAAGGGCGCGCCAGAAAATGCGGAGGAACCAGAATGGGCGCGATCACGGAATTCATCGTCAAAAAGGACGACATCTCTCAAGGCGAATTCATCGAGCGCCCGGCGCCCGATCTGAAAGACGGCGAGATTTGCGCCAAGGTCGATTCCTTCGCCTTCACCGCCAATAACGTCACCTATGGCGTCGTCGGCGAGCGCATCGGCTATTGGAAATTCTTCCCTGTCGAGCGCGAGGGTTGGGGCATTATCCCGGTCTGGGGCTTCGCCGACGTGGTCGAATCGAAATCTCCCGACATCGCCGTGGGCGAACGGCTTTACGGCTATTGGCCGATGGGCTCGCATCTCGTCATGTCCCCGGCCAAGGTGAAGGAGAACCGTCTGGTCGACGGCGCGGCCCATCGCGCCGAGCTGCCGCCGGTCTATAACTCTTACGCCAGGGTCAAGGCCGAAGAAGGCTATGATCCGAGCTTCGACCCGGACCGCATGGTCCTCTACCCCCTCTACGCCACTTCCTACTGCCTTTATGATTTCTGCAAAGACAATGACTGGTTCGGCGCGGAGCAAGTGGTGATCCCGTCAGCCTCCTCGAAAACCGCCATCGGTCTCGCTTATGCGATCAAAGAAGACGGCGCGAAAAAGCAAATTGGCCTCACCTCGCCCCGAAACGCCGAGGCGGTCAAAGCCCTCGGCCTTTACGACGAAGTCGTCGTCTATGACGACATCGAGACCGCCGTCGCCGACGCGCCGACGGTGATCGTCGACATGTCCGGCAATGGCGACGTGCTTGGCCGTTTGCACAAGCACCTCGGCGACAATATGAAATACACATCCAATGTCGGCGTCACTCATTATGACGCCAACGCCATGGGCGCCGATTTCATCCGTGAACGCAGCGCCATGTTCTTCGCGCCCGGGCATATTCAAAAACGCGCTAGCGATTGGGGACCGGGCGTCTTCGAATCGAAAGCTTTCGCATTCTGGCGCGACGCCGCCGAACGCAGCCGCAGCTGGCTCACCATCAAGACCGGAATCGGCCCTGACGCCGTGCGCGCCGCCTATGACGACGTGCTAGAAGGCAAGACCCCGGCCAAAGAATCTTGGGCGTTGTCGTTCTAACCGACGCAAACGCGATCAACCGACAAAGGAGACGATTATGGGCGCGCCCAATCACGCAGGAAAAGACTTTGACGTCATCGTTTACGGCGCAAGCGGCTATACCGGCCGCTTGGTCGCTGAATATCTCGACCAACGCTATGGCGACGACGACAGCGTCAGCTGGGCCATGGCCGGGCGCAATGAAGACAAACTAAAGGCGGTTCGCGACGAGATCGAGATCGATCCGTCGACGCCCCTCGTCATCGCCGACGGCGGCGACGTGAAATCGCTGGAGGACATGGCGGCCCGCGCCAAAGTCGTCCTCACCACAGTCGGCCCCTACCAGCTTTATGGCGACGATCTAGTGCGGGTGTGCGCCGAGAAAGGCGCTGACTATGTCGACCTGTGCGGCGAGCCCGGCTGGATGCGGAACATGATCGACGCCCATGAGGCGACGGCGAAATCGTCCGGCGCGCGCATCGTCTTCTCATGCGGCTTCGATTCCGTGCCGTTCGATCTCGGCGTTTATTACTTGCAGCAAAAAGCGAAAGCCGAGACCGGCGCGCCGTGCAAGGACGTACAGACCGTGGTGCGCAAAATGGTCGGCAAGTTCTCCGGCGGCACGGCGGCGAGCTTGAAGGCGACCATGGCGGCGGCGTTTAAGGATCCCGCATTGGTGGCGATCTTGAAAAGCCCGTTCGCGCTGACGCCGGGCTTCGACGGCCCGAAACAGCCGTCATCCTCCAAGCCGCGCTATTACGAGCCGCTCGACACCTGGCTCGCGCCTTTCGTCATGGCGCCAATTAACACCAAGAACGTTCACCGCTCGAACTATCTTCTCGGCCATAGCTATGGCGACGACTTCACCTACGCCGAAATGATGATGACCGGCGGCGGCGAGGACGGCGAGAAGCGCGCGGCGGCGGTCGCCCAAGACAATTCGCTGATGTCCGATGACGGACCGAAGCCAGGCGAAGGCCCGACCAAAGAAGAACGCGAAGCCGGCCACTATGACGCGCTTATGGTCGGCCAGACCGCCGACGGCCAAGAATTCCGCGCCTGCGTCACTGGCGATCGCGATCCGGGCTATGGCTCAACCTCGAAAATGATCGCCGAATCGGCGCTCTGCCTTGTGGCGGACCGACCGGAGACCCCGGGCGGCGTTTGGACGTCAGCCCCGGCGATGGGCGACGCCCTGGTGGAGCGTTTGATCAAAAACGCCGGCCTAACGTTCTCGTACGAATAAGAACGCCCTTCGGCGCGATCGACGATCATGGCTGAAATAAGGCGGGCGCGGCGCGATGGTGACCGCGCCCGGCTTTATTTTTTCGTCTCGACATCAAAACCAGACGCATGAATCCGCCTAAGCCATCGACCTCTGATGGTGGATTCCGCTAAAAATGCGCGCTTATCCGCCTAAATCTTTCATCACTTCACCTTCGGATTAACCCTGTTTCGGCGCCGTCTCGCCACAACCGGCGCCCACCTTGTCCTTGTCGATAGTTGAGTAACGACATCAACCGCTGACAGGGGAGAGAAACATGATCAGCATTAAGTCCTTGGGTTCATTTGCAGCGGCAATCTTGATCGCCACGGCGAGCTCGGGCGCATTCGCTAACGACGACCCGCTTGAGACGATTGTCCTTGCCTCGGCGCCGGCGTCGACCGCCGCGCCAATATTGCCAGCCTTCACCGTCCCTGCGACGGGCAGCTTGGCGACGTCCACGATCGCATTGCAATTGTCCACCATCTCGGTGAACCAGCAGGCTGAATTCACCCAGTCTTTGATGGCGAAAACCATTGAAGCGATTTCGGCGAAAAGCGAAACCTTGACGCCAGACTTCGCCTTGCCTGGCGACGAACAATAATCGTACGGCCTGCGGCGGCAGCGTCCGCCGCACATCGCCGACACCAATGAACAAGCCCGGCCCCCACAGGTTCGGGCTTATTCATGTTTCGCCGCGCCTGCGCTCCTCAACAGCTAATTCAAGTTGTCGCCGCCATCCGTTCGGCATAGGTCTAGACGCCGATACGGAACCCGCATGGACGACCAACAAACTGTCTCAACGCCGCAGCAGCGGCGCATCGCATTCATCCTGCTGCTGACCGGCGCCGGCGTCGTCGGCATGGGACAGACGATCATCTTCGCGGTGCTGCCGCCGATCGCGCGCTCGATCGGCCTGCATGACTTTCAGGTCCTGTCGATCTTCATGCTGTCTGCGGTGTTCTGGGTGACGATCGGGCCCTTGTGGGGTCGGCGCAGCGACGCGGTTGGGCGTCGCCCGTTCATCCTCACCGGCTTGATCGGGTTCGCGCTGTCGCTGACCCTCTTCGCCGGGGTGATCGATCTCGGCATGCGCGGCGCTCTGTCCGGCGTCGCGCTCTATGGATTGCTCCTCTTGACCCGGTCGATTTATGGAATCTTGGGATCGGCGACGCCGTCCTCGGCCCAGGCCTATATCGCCGACCGAACGCCGCCTGAGGCGCGCACGCGCGGCATGGCGGCGTTCTCCGCTTCGTTCGGCTTCGGCGCCATGATCGGTCCGTCTTTCGCCGGCGCCCTCGCCGTTATCGGTCCCCTGGCGCCGCTCTACGCAGCCGCCCTCGTCGCGGCGGCGATCGCGGCCCTGATCTATTTCTACCTCAACGAAAAAACGCCGCCGAAGGAGAAAAAAGCGCCGCCTAAACTCTCGCCCCTCGACGCGCGGATACGCGGCTTTTTGATCTACGCCTTCGCCACGTCGAGCGCCGTCGCCATCGCCACCCAATTCGCCAGCTTCTTCGTCATCGACCGATTGGGCGCGAGCGCCGAGACGGCGCTGCAGACCGCCGGCGTCGCCCTGTCTTCGCAAGCCGCCGCATCCTTGTTCGCGCAATTGGCCATCGTCCAACGCTTCAATATCGCGCCGCTCACTTTGATGCGGGTCGGACCGGCGATCGTCGCCGCCGGGCATTGCGTGATCGCCCTGTCCACGGACCTAGGGCCTTTGGTGTTCGGCATGCTCTTGTCCGGTCTTGGCTCCGGCCTCGCCCAGCCGGCCTTCGTCAGCGGCGCGTCCCTCGCCGTCTCGAAACAGGAGCAAGGCGCCGTCGCCGGACTTTCGAACTCCGCGGCGGCCGCGAGCTTTATCGCTGCGCCGATCTTCGGCTGGCTGATCTATTCTCAAGATCCACGGCTATTGTTCGGCTTCACCGCCGCGCTGAGCGCCGCAAGCGGCGCCTTCGCCCTCGCCTATCGCGGCTTCCGCGCCGCCAGCCATGCCGATCCGGCGGCGTAGCCCGCGGCTCCGGCGACGGCGTTATTTCGTCACCCCATCGAGCATCGTCGCGTATTCCTCGTCCACCGGCTCCCACAACTCCACCCGGCGACCGTCATTGTCGACGATATGCACGAACTTGCCATAGGACTCGGTTTGGATCTCATCGACGATTTCGACGCCCTCGGCGCGCAGCCGCGCCACCAGCGCCGCCAGATCATCGACCCGATAATTAATCATGAATTGCTGATCGGCGTCCCCGAAATACGCCGTATCGCGCTTGAACGGCGACCATTGGGTATGCCCCGCCTGGTCCGGCGCGTCGGCCTGGCGCCAGACGAAATTGGTGCCGTAATCGTCCGTGGCGAGGCCAAGATGCTTGGCGTACCAAGCCCGCGTCGCCGCTGAATCCGCGGATTTGAAAAACACGCCGCCTATGCCGCGCACGCGTCCTGTCCGATCGTCGGTCATCGCCGCCTCCTTGAAGTTGACGGCGACAGACTAGCAATGGCGCGGCCCTGGGTGAACCGCGCGCGCGACGCTTAATCTTTCTTTTCGACGATCGGCATGGCGACGCGAATATGCAGTTCTTTCAGCTGCGCGTCGGTCGGCGCCGACGGCGCGCTCAGCAACAGGTCTTGCGCCTGTTGGTTCATCGGGAACATCGTCACCTCACGGATGTTTTGCTGCTCGGCGAGCAACATCACGATCCGGTCGACGCCCAAAGCGCACCCGCCGTGGGGCGGCGCGCCGTAGCGGAAAGCGTTCAGCATACCGCCGAACTGCTCTTCGACGACCTCTTTGCCGTAACCGGCGAGCTCGAATGCTTTGTACATGATGTCCGGGCGATGATTCCGGATCGCGCCCGATCCAAGCTCGTAGCCATTGCAGACAAGGTCGTATTGGAAGGCTTTGATGGCGAGGCGCGCCTCGTCGTCGGCGGCGTTCTCCAACGCCTCCAAGCCGCCTTGCGGCATCGAGAACGGGTTGTGGCCGAACTCGACTTTCTTGTTCTCTTCGTCCCATTCGTACATTGGGAAGTCGACGATCCAGGCCAACGCGAAGCGCTTCTCGTCGACCACGCCGAGCTCGGCGCCGATCACGTCGCGGCCCTTGGCGGCCACGGCAAGGAATTCCGACGGCTTGCCAGCGAGGAAAAACGCCGCGTCGCCGGCTTTCAACCCTAATTGCTGACGAACCGCTTCGGAGCGTTCCGGCCCGATATTCTTCGCCAACGGGCCTTTCGCCTCGTTTTCGTCGAAGATCATATAGCCCATGCCAGGCAGGCCTTGCTTTTGCGCCCACACGTTCATGCGGTCGCAGAAGGCGCGGCTGCCGCCGCCCGGCGCCGGGATGGCGCGGATTTCGTGGCGCGGATCGGCGTCGAGGATCTGGGCGAAGATCTTGAAGCCGGAACCGCGGAAATGATCGGAGACGATTTGCATTTCGATCGGGTTGCGGAGGTCCGGCTTGTCCGAGCCATACTTGAGCATCGCCTCGTCGAACGGAATGATCGGAAACGGATAATCCGACACGGCGCGCTCGCCGGCGAAGGTCTTGAAGACGTCGCTGACCACGGGGCCGACGGCGTCGAACACGTCCTGACGTTCGACGAAACTCATCTCCAAGTCGAGCTGGTAAAATTCGCCTGCGGAGCGGTCCGCCCGGGCGTCCTCGTCGCGGAAGCACGGCGCGATCTGATAATATCGGTCGAAGCCGGCGACCATGATCAATTGCTTAAAGATTTGCGGCGCCTGGGGCAGAGCGTAGAACTGGCCCGGATGCAGACGCGACGGCACCAGGAAGTCCCGCGCCCCTTCGGGCGAAGACGCGGTGAGGATCGGGGTTTGGAAATCGGTGAAGCCCGACGCCTCCATGCCGTCGCGGATCGCTTTGATCACTTTCGAGCGCAGCATGATGTTCTTGTGCAAGGTCTCCCGGCGCAGGTCCAGGTACCGGTGCGTCATGCGCACGTCTTCCGGATAGTCCGGCTCGCCGGAAGACCTTGCACAAGAACATCATGCTGCGCTCGAAAGAGCGTCGTGTAGGGAAAGAGTGTA
>CAYWWL010000117.1:0-6625 GCA_964461925.1 uncultured Caulobacterales bacterium
CGGTGCGGTCGACAAGAACTCCCAGCGATAGGTCAGCGGGTCATCGGGCGGGTCGTCTTGGTCAAAGCTCTTGGAGCCGTCGAGGGTCACGCGGCTCCAGGGCTCGACGATCGTCTCCGGTTCGACCACCGCGACCGCGGGCCAGGCGGTGGATCATCGGCAGGGTGAAGGAGGCGGTCTTGCCGGTGCCGGTTTGGGCGATGCCGAGCACGTCGCGGCCGGTCAGGGCTTCGGGAATCGCGTCGCGCTGGATCGGGGTCGGCGTGTCATAGCCGGCTTCAGCCAAAGCCTGCAGAATTTTCGGCTCAAGGCCGAGTTCGCTAAAAGTCATAGAGGTCCTAATCGCATCGTCGCGGGCCAATCATCGGGCCGCTCGGGTCAGTTTAGTCGCGGGGGAAACGTCAACGCTTCGGCTGCCCACGACGACATGACGATGCGCGCTTCTGTATCGGCGGCGGCTGGGCGGCGTCGTCTTATGATGGCGTCGACCGGGAACAGGTCCGTTTAGGACCAGTCCTCGGGACGAAAACGGCACATCTGCGCGCGCGGCGTCGCGATATGGCGTCGGAGGTAGGCAGCATTGGCGCCAATGTCAAATCGAGCCGGCGCAAAACAAGAGCCCGCCAGGCTTGCGAGGGCGTCATTGTCGCTAAGTGTTGCGCGCGCGAAACAGCTTCGGCGGCTGATCATTTCGCCAAATCCGTATTGGCTAGTCGTTTGTGAGAATGGGCGCAGCGTCCGAGGCGACTTAAGATTGCCGGATGATCGATCAAGTCCTCAATGCGCCGCCAACGCGAGCGTGCCTCTTCGCCCTAGCGGCGATCGCCCTGGTTGGATGCGTCGACCCTGACGTAAACGCATCGGGTTTTGACATCCATCGTAAGATCACCGTTTACAGCAAACCCACCGGCGCCGTGATTCAAGAAGTGTCAGGCTACTGCGAGATTGAGGATCAGCTGTGGCGATTGCCGGCGCATTTGGTGGTTACGTGCAGGCGCGTTTATGGCGACACCCAAGCCCCGGGAAACGCCTATTTCGATCGTCACGTGTTTCTGCTGAATCGGAACATCGCTTACATGTATTCCAATATCAGCATGTCCGCTGACCAATTGGCCCCCCCGACGATCGCCAACGGCTGGACGCCTTGACGAATGCGGGCGGGAGAGAAGATCCTGCGCAAACAGAATAATCCGAGCCGGTCGCTCGGGCCGAGAAAATCTCTCGGCCCGAGCGCAAGGTCAAATTTGACCCGGTTCATTGGACGCCCGATCGGCCAACCGGCATCAGGCGCTCCGGTGGGCGCTGTTTACCAGATCTGGACGCGATCTTCCGGCGCGAGATAGAGCGCGTCGCCCTCGCTGACGCCGAACGCCTCGTACCAGGCGTCCATATTGCGGACGACGCCATTGACCCGGTATTGCGCCGGGGAGTGCGGATCGGTCTCGATTTGGTTTTTCAAGGCCTCTTCGCGCACGACCCGTTTCCACACCTGGGCCCAGGCCATGAAGAAGCGTTGGTCGCCAGTGTAGCCGTCGATGATCGGGGCTTCTTCGCCGTTGAGCGACAGTTTGTAAGCGTAATAGGCCATGGCCAGACCGCCGACGTCGCCGATATTCTCGCCCATGGTCAGGTCCGGTTTCACCTTGAAGCCCGGGACCGGCTCATACTCGCCATATTGCGCGCCGAGCTTGTCGGTGAGCTGCTTAAAGTTGGCGGCGTCTTCTTCCGTCCACCAATCGCGCAGAATGCCGTCACCGTCGGACTTACGGCCCTGGTCGTCGAAACCGTGGCCGATCTCGTGGCCGATCACCGCGCCGATGCCGCCATAATTGACCGCAGCGTCCGCATTCGGATCGAAGAACGGCGCTTGCAGGATCGCCGCCGGGAACACGATTTCGTTGCGGTTCGGGCTGTAATAAGCGTTCACCGTCTGCGGCGTCATGAACCACTCGGTGCGGTCGATCGGCTTGCCGAGCTTGCCGATTTGCTGACCCCAACCCCATTCGCTTTGGCGTTTGAAATTGCCATAGGCGTCGCCGGCTTCGATCTCGAGCGCTGAATAGTCCTTCCATTTGTCCGGATAGCCGATCTTCGGCGTGAACTTTTTCAGCTTGGCGTGGGCTTCTTCCTTGGTCGCTTCGCCCATCCACGGCAGGGTGTCGAGGCGCTCGTCCATGGCCAGGCGCAGGTTCTCCACCAGCTCCACCATCTGCTCCTTCGAGGAGGCGGGGAAGTATTTGTCGACATAGATCGCGCCGACCGCTTCGCCGAGGGCGCCGTTGACCGCCGCCACGCCGCGCTTCCAGCGTTCGCGCTGTTTCGGCGTGCCGCGCAGTTCAGTGCCGAAGAACGCGAACCGGGCGTCGTCATAGTCGCTCGGCAAAACGCTCGCCGAGGAGTTCAACAGGTGGAAGGTTAGGTAATCTTTCCACTGATCGATGTCGGTCTCGGCGAACGCCGCGGCCATGCCCTGGATCGCGGTGTCTTCGCGAATCACGAATTCCGACTGCGCGCCGAGGCCGGCCTCGTCCATCATCGCCGCCCAAGGCACCTCAGGGGCGAAGGCGACGAGCTCGTCGAGGCTCTTCAGATTATAGGTCAGGTCGCGGTTGCGGCGTTTGGCCGGCTCCCAATGGGCGGCCGCGAGCTTTTCTTCGAGCGCGAGCACGCCGGCCGCTTTCGCCGCGGCGTCCTCGACGCCGGCCAGCGACAGCATGGTTTCGACATAGCCGAGATAGGCGGCTTTTTTATCGGCGAATTTTTCGTCCGTGTAGTATGTTTTATTCGGCATGCCGAGGCCGGCTTGCGTCATATAGACGATATAGCGGGAGGTGTTCTTCGAATCGACGTCGACATAGGCGCCGAACGGCGAGTTCGCGGGCAATGTCGGCGAGGCGAAAGCCCGGGCCACGTCGTCTTTCGTCGTCAATCCGGCGATCTTGTCGAGGTCGGCCTGGATCGGCGCTAGGCCGGCGGCGTTGATCGCGTCGGTGTCGACGAAGCTGGCGTAGAATTTACCCACCTTGTCGGCGTTGGAGCCCGGCGCGGCGTCTTGCGCGGCGGCGTCCTCGATGATTTTCTTCACGCGTTTTTCGGAGCGTTCGAACAGGACCGTGAACGAGGAATAGGAGGAGAATTCTTCGGGGATCTCGAACGTGTCGATCCATTTGCCGCTGACGTATTTATAGAAGTCGTCGCCTGGGGCCACTTCGCCGTCAATGTCGGCGGTGGTGACGCCGAACGCGCCCAGCTCCGGCGCAGGGGCGGCAACGGCGGTTTCTTGTGTCGCCGCGGCGTCGCCGTCGGCCTGACCCGGCAGCTTGTCGCACGCCGCTAAGGCGGCGGTGAGCGCGACCGCGGCGGCGGATAATAGTAAGCGTTTGCCCATGATGGATGGCTCCCTTGTTCGCGCGATCTCAATGCCCCCGCGCGGTTTGCTATGAACTGCCGCGGTTAAACCATGCATCGCCCGGAGGGTGAAGCCCGGCGCGCTCGGCCCGTCCGAGGAAAGGGGCGTTTGGTCTTGTCGAGGCCGCCGTTAGGCGCCATTGTGCAGCCGCAAAAACAACGACTTACGCGAAAACGGCCGAGTATGAACATCAAAGACGTCATTCGAACGATCCCCGATTATCCAAAGCCTGGGATCATGTTCCGGGACATCACCACCTTATTCGCCGACGCGCGCGGCTTTCGCAAAGTGGTCGACGATATGGTCCAACCCCTGGCCGGCGCGAAGATCGACAAAGTCGTGGGGATCGAGGCCCGCGGTTTCATTCTCGGCGGCGCCATCGCCCACCAATTGTCCATCGGCTTCGTGCCGATGCGGAAGAAGGGCAAATTGCCCCACGATACGATTTCCGAAGAATACGAGCTGGAATACGGGATCGACGAAGTGGAGATCCACACCGACGCAATTGCGGCGGGAGAACGGATTTTGTTGGTGGACGATCTGATCGCCACCGGCGGAACGGCGACCGCGGCCGTCAATCTAATCGAGCGCGCCGGCGGCGAGGTGAGCCTGTGCTCCTTCATCATCGACTTGCCGGATCTGGGCGGCGCGGAGAAGCTGCGGCGGATGAACAAAAAAGTATCGACCCTGGTCGCGTTCGAGGGCGCGTGACGGTTTAATCCGTTAACGGATCGTTTTTGGTCCGAGCGGCTTGGTCGAGCAATAATGGTCGGCGCGGAACAATGACGTCGGCCCCATAGAGGAGGCGGCGATGGCGTTATTTCTACTTGGAATCGCATTGTTCTTCAGTGTGCATATTTTATCCGCGGTGGGGCGTGACGCCCGCGCCGGCCTGATCGCGCGGTTCGGCGAGGGCGGCTATAAAGGCCTTTATTCATTGGCCGCGCTTGGCGGACTGGCGCTGATCTATCTCGGCTGGCCCACCGCCGACGCGACGCCGCTTTACACGACGCCCTACGCCGTGCGCCATCTGGTCTATCTATTGATGCTGGTGTCGTTGATCGTGTTGATGTCGGGCTATCTGCCGAAGGGCAAGATCGCTGCGGCGGTCAAGCACCCGATGTTGGCGGCGATTAAGATCTGGGCGTTTTCGCATCTTCTGGTGAACGGCGAAGTGCGCTCCGTGATCCTGTTCGGGGCGTTTTTGGCCTACGCCGTGATCGATCGGATTTCGGTGAAGCGCCGCGCCGCGCCGACGCCGGCTGCCGGTCCGATCGCCAATGACGCGATCGCCGTCGGGGCCGGGACGGCGGCCTGGGCCGCGATCTTCTTCCTGCTGCATCCCTATCTCGCCGGCGTGGCGCTTTCCTAGCGCCGCGTTCGAGGAAAGCTTTTCAGGAAATAAGCCGGCAATTGCCGCTGAATCATGCCTTGCCGCTTGAGAAGTCGCTGAAATTCCTTATATCTGCGCGGGTAACGGGCGGGGCCGGCGGAGGTCGGCCACAACACGCAATGGCGTCGTTTTTCGGCGCTAGGGAAGGAGTTCACCGCCATGTCCAGTCAATCCAAGTCGAACGCGACGCCAGTCGCCAAACGCATCACGGCAGCGGACATCGCAGCGCGCAAGGGCGGCGAGCCCTTGGTCTGCTTGACGGCCTATGACGCGCCCACCGCATCGGTGTTGGACGAGCATTGCGACGTCATTCTCGTCGGCGATTCCCTCGGCATGGTGGTGCACGGCTTGCCGTCCACTGTGGGCGTCACCCTCGAAATGATGGAGATGCACGGACAGGCTGTGATGCGCGCCTCCAAGCGCGCCATGGTTGTGGTCGATATGCCCTTCGGCAGTTACGAAGCCTCGCCGGAGCAGGCGTTCGCCAATGCCGCGCGGCTGTTGAAGAACACCGGGGCGCAAGCGGTGAAGCTCGAGAGCGGCGTTTTTGCGGCGGAGACCATCGCGTTTTTGGTCGAGCGCGGGGTGCCGGTGATGGGCCATGTGGGGCTGAGGCCGCAAGCGGTGAACGTCACCGGCGGGTTCCGCGCCAAAGGCCGCAATGACGCCGAACGCGCGGGGATTTTGGCCGAGGCGGACGCGGCGGCGGAGGCGGGCGCTTTCGCCGTGGTGGTCGAGGGCGTCGCCGAAGATCTCGCCCGGGAGATCACCGCTCGGATCGCGCCGCCGACCATCGGCATCGGCGCGTCGGTGGCGTGCGACGGCCAGATTTTGGTCACCGAAGACATGTTGGGCTTATTCGAATGGACGCCGAAATTCGTCAAAACCTACGGCAATATGCGCGAGGTGATGGACGAGGCGGTTGCGGCCTATGCGGATGATGTCCGCAATCGGGCGTTTCCGGCCCCGGCGCAGCTCTATACCTTCCCGTCGGTGTCCGGTCCGGCGGCCTCGGGCAAGTCCTGATATTGGCGACTCCGGCCAGCTCCAGGCTAAGGCGACAAGGCGCGATCGGCGTCGTTGCGCCCGTCGCCAAAGGTCGCTAGAAGCCGTTGTTTCGGCAGTCGCGGCATAAACAGAAGAGAGTAAACGGTGGCGAACGACGAATCCCTATTGCGCGAGGTCGACGAGGGTCTGGCCGAAGACGATCTTTGGCGTTCGATCCGCGAGCGCGGGCCTATTCTGTTAGGCGGCGCGGCGATCTTGGTGGCGGGCGTTGCGTTCTGGCAAGTCTATAGCGGCCAGAAGGAAACGGCGGCGAACGCCGCGGCGGCGAGCTACAAGACGATCCTGGACACCCCGGCGACGTCGCCCGAAGCGCGCCGCGCCGAGTTGCAGACCTTCGCCGCCGAGGCGCCGTCGGGCTACGCCGCTTTGGCGCAATTCCGCTTGGCCGCAAGCTACGCCACGAGCGGCGACAAGGAACAGGCCATCGCCGCTTATTCGGCGATTATCGAGGACGGTTCATTGCCGAAGCGCTTGCGCGAGATGGCGCGCATCCGCGCCGCTTATATCGCCGTCGACCTCGATCGCGATCGCACCATCGCGCTGCTTGACGGGCTCGACGCCGACGCGTCGCCGCTCGGCTATTTCGCCCGGGAAGTGGTGGCGCTGGGCGCCTTGAAAGATGGTGACTACGCCGTCGCCAAATCAATTTTCTCCGGCCTCTCCGAGGACCTCGAGGCGCCGCTCGGCGTGCGCACGCGGGCCGCGGAATACACGGCGCTCGCCGGTTACGGCGAAGCCAAGGGCGAGATCGAATG
>CAYWWL010000118.1:0-6586 GCA_964461925.1 uncultured Caulobacterales bacterium
GGAACCAGCGCCCGCCGGCGAAATGGAAGTCGTCCTCGGCTCCGGCTGGACCGGCGTACTGTTGCACGAAGCGGTGGGCCATGGCCTTGAAGGCGATTTCAATCGCAAGAAGGAATCAGCCTTCGCCGATCGGATTGGCGAACGCGTCGCCGCGCCGGGGGTCACCGTTATCGACGACGGCACCATCGCCGGCAGACGCGGCTCGCTCAGCGTCGACGATGAAGGCACGCCAACCTCCGAGACAGTGCTGATCGAAGACGGCGTTCTCGTCGGCTATATGCAAGATCGCCTAAACGCTCGGTTGATGGGCGTGAAAGCCACAGGGAACGGGCGGCGCGAAAGCTTCGCGCACCAGCCAATGCCGCGCATGACCAATACCTTTATGACCGCTGGCGACAAAAACCCGGGCGAGATCATCGCCTCGGTGAAAGACGGCATCTATGCGGTCAACTTCTCCGGCGGTCAGGTCGACATCACGTCAGGCAAATTCGTCTTTAACTGCACCGAGGCCTATCGCGTGCAAAACGGCCAGATCGGCGCGCCGCTGAAAAACGTGGCCCTAATCGGCGATGGTCCGAGCGTGCTGACGCGGGTGTCGATGGTCGGCGACGACTTCGCTCTCGATCCAGGCATCGGCGTGTGCGGCAAGGCGGGGCAAGGCGTTCCTGTCGGCGTCGGCCAACCGACGATCAAAATTGACGCCATGACCGTCGGCGGCGCGGCTGCTTAAGGGCGCTAGACGCCGTCGATTGACCGCCGCTCGCCTGACTGCCTTGATTGGCCGCAGCGGGTCTGATCGCTGACGTTAAAGGGGGTATTCGGTGCTCAGCTTTATGAAGTCGAACGCCCGCTGGATCGGCGGCGGGTTTCTGCTGACGTTTTTCTCCAGTTTCGGGCAAACGTTTTTCATCTCCGCGTCCGTGGCGGAATGGCAGGCCGCCTTTGATCTTAGCCATGGCGGCTTTGGCCGGATCTACATGATCGCCACATTGGCGAGCGCGTTGACCCTGCCGTTCCTCGGTAAAATCGTCGACGTCGCGCCGGAACGCAATGTCATCATTCTTACCACCTTGGTGCTCGCGGCGGCGACTGTCGCCGCCGCGTTCGCGCCAAACATCATTATACTGATCCTCGCCATCTACCTCTTGCGATTGTTTGGCCAAGGGATGATGACCCATATCGCGTTGACCGCCACTGGACGGTGGTTCAACGCCCAGCGCGGACGGGCGGTCTCATTGGTCGTGCTGGGCCACCAGGGCGGCGAATTCGCGCTGCCGATTGTCTTCGCAGGCGTCACCGCAGCCTATGGGATTAGCGGCAATTGGCTCGTCGCCGGCGCCATGATCTTGCTGATTGCGCTGCCGCTTGGCGCGTGGGCTTATTCCGTACCACGCACGCCGCAAAGCCCGACCGGAACGGCCGGCGCAAACGGCGAAGAAACGCCGACGGGCGACGAAGGCGCGGACGATTGGACGCGCGAACAGGTCTTGCGCGACCCTTATTTCTGGCTTTTGCTCACCGGGGTGCTCGCGCCGGCCTTCATCGGCACGACGCTGTTCTTCCATCAGGATTATTTGACCGATCTGCATGACTGGCCGCCGCACCTGTTTTCGCTGGGACTATCGGTCATGGCGCTGACGACCGTCACCTTCGCCCTGATCAATGGCGCGGCGATTGACCGCTATGGCGCAGTGTCAATTCTCCCGGTTCTGCTGCTGCCGCTGACGGCGTCGACATTCGTCGCTGGCGCGTTCTCCGGCGAAGCGATGATGTTCGGCTTTATGATTTTATTGGGCATGAGCTACGGATTGTCGTCGACTTTGTTTGGCGCCCTATGGCCGGAAATCTATGGCGCGAAACATCTCGGCGCGATCCGATCGGTCATTGTTTCGGCCATGGTTCTGGCGACAGCCATCGGTCCCGGCCTCACCGGCACGTTGATCGATCGAGGCGTCGCCTTGCCGACGCAACTCTTATTCTTGTCCGTCTACTGCCTAGTAGTGTCCGGCGCCATGACGATCGTGTCCGGCCGATTGAAAGCCCGCCTCAAAACCGGCCGAACCTCTTCCTAAAGCCAGCGCCGACGTTCGGAAAGGACCGGCAATTCGCCCAGCATCCGGACGGCCAGAGCGTCCCCGCGAGCATCGGCGGCGGTGCGCGTCTGCTCTTGCTTGTCGTCTGCTGAGGTCGTAACGGAATCGATGTCATTGATGCGCCGGATAATCTCCAATGTGCGGATCACTTGTTGGTAGGTGATCGGAAATTCAAAGACGGCGATTTGAAAGCGCCGCACATAAGTGACAATGGCGAAAACCGTGCCGATGGCGGCCTCTTTGACGCTGACGGTGTCATAAAGCGCATAAAGAACGACGCCCAGGAGCGCCACGTTGGTCAGGCCGAAAATGATCACATTGAGGTCCGATCGACGGACCTGCCATCGCGCAAGCTCAGATAGATGCTCGTCGGTTTTCGCTCGGGAATTCTCCTGATAGGCGTCGATCTCCTTCTCCAGTTGATCATTATACCCCTTATTCAAGCGAAATAGGCGGCCGCTAAAGGCGAGCGACACGACGACCATCGCCGCCATGCCGCCAAGGCTCGCGAGGAAGACGTTCCACGACAACAGGGCCAACAACGCCAAGGACCCGACCAGATCGATCGACGAGCGCAAGACGCCGGGAATTCGAAATTCGAAGAAGCTGACGACCTCCCGCAACATGTTCGCCCGGGCCGCCGTGCGCGTGATCTCAAGACCTGCGGCCTGGGCGTTGGTCACCGTGTCCGCGCCGATATCGCGATAGATGCGCGTATAGACCCTGGTGTCGTAATATCGACGCGCGCCACTGATCAGCAAGACGCCAAGCTGCAGCGCCGCCAAATAGCCAACGCCGCGCCAATCGTCGGCGGCAAGGCCGTCAATTGCCTGACCCAGAAGATACGGCTGGAAGAGCCCGAGAGACGTGGCCAGAATGATGAGCGACAAGGTGCCGAAAATCGACAGCCAATATCGCCGCAGAATACGCCAATGGGTAATCTTTCCGTCTTTGAAGATCCGCTCGGATCGACGCGCCTGCGGCGTTTCATAATCAGTCGTGGTGCGATCTTGCGGCATCAAACCCCCTGTCCCTCGCGCTCTACATAACACCAAATCATGACAGGACGTAGCGCCGGAAAAGGGGAAAGGCGCGCGCGCGATTCGCGTCGAACGCCGGCCGGTTCGCCAATCTTGATTGGACCAGCGATTGGGCCGGCGCGCGGACTTGTGTAGGGTGGCGGAATGTCCACCTCCTTCGTCACGCGGTTCGCGCCCTCGCCAACGGGCTATCTCCATCTCGGCCACGCCTACGCCGCTTTGATCGCCTATCGCGCCGCCGAACGCGAAGACGGGCGCTTTTTGCTCCGTATTGAAGATATCGACCAAGGCCGGTGCAAACCAACCTACGAAGCCGCAATCCTTGAGGACTTAGCGTGGCTCGGCCTCGTCTGGGAGACGCCTGTGCGCCGGCAGTCAGAGCATTTCGACGCCTATGCCGCCGCGCTCGACCAGTTGATCGACATCGGCGTCGTCTATCGTTGCTTTAAAACCCGGAAACAAGTCCTCGACGACATCGCCCGCGCGCCGCATCTATCCGCGGACGGACCGGACGGCCCGATCTATGTTGGTGCGGCTTTGCCCGCGGCGGAGGAGAAAAATAGACTGGCGGCCGGAGAGCCTTTCGCATGGCGATTATCGCTGCGCGCGGCGTCAGATCACCTTGGCGACGCAATCAAGAGCCTGAGCGTCGTCGAGGAGACGATGGCGGACGACGTCATTGAACTCGACGCTAGCGCTTCGCCGCAAAGAAGCCGGCGCGCCCTCGCCGCCACGCCAGGCATTTTCGGCGACCCGATCATCGCGCGTAAAGACGCCGGCACAAGCTATCATTTGGCGTCCGTAGTCGACGACGCGCTGCAGGGCGTCACCCATGTGATCCGCGGCCAAGACCTTCGCGCGGCGGACCACCTGCACGCGCTCCTGCAGGCGCTCTTGTCATTGCCGGCGCCGATCTATCGGCATCATCATTTGATTACGGATGAAAACGGCGAGCGCTTCGCAAAGCGCAATAAATCGGCGACGATCCGCGCTTTCCGCGAGGCGGGCGGAACGCCCGAGGCGCTCATCAGCCGCTTTGCGCGGCCGACAGATCGTCAGGATCGATCCGATAATGGCCAGTGATCGGCCACAAAAACAAGACGTCTTCTAGCTTCGGACCAGCGCCGATATTGTGCACCACCATGGGCCATCCCGACGGGCCGACGCGGTCGGAAACGACGCCGATATGGGGCAAAACGCCCGCGTCCGCGCGTAAATCCCAAGCGACGATGTCGCCCGGTTCATAGTCAATCGGCTCTAAACTGGTCTCAAGCCGCGCTCCGGCGCGACGGAAGAACGTCTCGAGGTTCGGCACCCGGCGATGATCGATATTACGATCAGGCCCACGCGCCGACCAAATCTGCGGATAGGCGGCGAAATTCGCGCGCATGTCCTCATGCACCAATTGCTGCAGATCGACGCCGACTGCGCGCAACGAGCGAACCACGACGTCGCTACAAACGCCGCGGTCATTGGGCACATCACCGCCAGGATAGGCGATGCGTCGATAGGCTGGATCGTAGACCACGCTTTGCTGGGTCCGCTCGTGCGCGGCGGCGGCGACGCGGTCGCCGAATGTCGGCTGAGGCGATGGCGGATTAGCCAGCTGGGCGTTGACCGTGGAAAGACCAAAGGCGCACGCAACGCCGAATACACTCGCAATCACTTTTCTCATGCATGAGACTAAACAGGGAAATTCTGGCGCGTTTGCGGCGCGTCGGCGCCGGGCTGGTGATTATTGTCCGCGCGGGCGGCGATCGCATCAATAACGCCAACAGCCGCTTCCGCGACGAAGCTGACCGCCCAAGGATTCACCAGGGACTTGGTCAAGGCGTGAGCGCGGTCAACGTCGCCCTCAACCAGCGCTTTCAGCGTCGCAAAGATCGCCATCTCGACGCCGTTCGGCGCGCCAGCGGTATCGCCATGCGGGCGATGTCCCCGCCAAGCTCCGCCGATTTCCAGTCGATGCAGATAACAAAACAGCCGCGACACTGGGTCGTCGCCGCATCGCGCATAGCGGGTCAGCGGCGATTCGCGAAAGTCGCGCACGAGCATCGCTAGCGCCGATAGGCTGATCTTTTGATCGCCGACGCGGCATTCCGCATCCGCCTCGAACCACGCAAGCTTTTGCATTTGCGGGACAAATCCCATTTTCGCCCTCCGTATTCACGCGCGCTCGCCGCCCGCAAGATCTCCAGCGCCTACAGCCTGACAATATTGCGACTAATTATCAATAGCATTTCTAGGGTTAATTCTTGTGCTTAGGACAAACCAAGAGGGATGGGACGAGTGATGGGACGGCGGCAGGCGCTGCATCACAGTCACGCCAACTGTGAATTTGGTCTTGCAACCGGCGTCCTGACTCCCGAAAACAAAGGAAAGGCGTTAACGTTTCAGTCTGCTTTTGGGGTGGCGATAGTATGGAGTCGGCGGTGAGAGGCGTAATTGCGCTTGCAGTGTGGGGACTGGTGGCAACGGCGCCGACGGTGGCGGCGGCGAATGGCGACGCGGATGCGATGGTGATCGCGCCGCAGGCGACCTTAGCGAAAATCGAACAGGCCCGCGCAGCAGCGCCGAAACCGGTGACGGTCGTTCGCGACAGCGTCGACGACCTGCCTCTATTGCCTCGAGACACGCTTGAACCTGGAGCGCAGCAGGACGTTGAGTCGATCGCTGTCGGCGAATCCAATCGCCTCGACAATGATCACAATACCGGCGATCTCGCAGCCCTCGGCGCCAATCCCATTCCGCTTGCGGTCAATGAAGGACGGCGCTGGCGGATCGTGAAAACCGCATGGGACGAGGCCGACGAGCGCGGCTACTCGACCTTCGTCCGAAAAATAGGCTGGTCGGACTGCACATCGCTGACCTCATGCCTACAGGACCCGGCTAACCCTTATCGCGAGACCGACACGCGGCGCTTCGCTGGCGATTGCGCCGACATGGCCTACACCCTACGCGCCTATTACGCCTGGAAGAACGGTCTGCCATTTTCCTATCAATCCTCGATGCGCACCGCGGACGGCAAGCGCGAGGACATTCGTTATTCGACCGGCGGCAATGTGGTGGTCGCCAGACGCAGCGTCGCCTCGCAAACGCCGATCAACGCCCACAGCTTCATCGGGCGCATCCCGGGCGAAGTGTCCACGGCAATGTTCCGCACACATCCTGAAACGGGCGGCGGCCGCAGCTTCGACGATTTCTATCCGATCGCCGTCACCCGCGAAACCCTGCGCCCCGGCGCGATCGCGTACGACATCTATGGCCATGTCGGCATCGTCTACGACGTATTGGAGGATGGTCGCGCGCTCGTCATCGCGTCGCACCCTGACCATTCTGTGACGAGGACGGTGTATGGCGCAAATTTCATGCGCTCGAAGCCCGAGCTCGGCGCCGGCCTGAAGGCTTGGCGTCCGATCTATCTTGAAGGCGCGACTAAGGCCGAAGACGGCT
>CAYWWL010000119.1:0-6573 GCA_964461925.1 uncultured Caulobacterales bacterium
CATGGAGTTCGTGCAATTCCACCCGACCGGCATATACGGCGCCGGCGTCTTGATCACCGAAGGCTCGCGCGGCGAAGGCGGCTACCTGACCAATTCCGAAGGCGAACGCTTTATGGAGCGTTACGCGCCCTCGGCGAAGGACCTCGCCTCCCGCGACGTCGTCTCGCGCTCCATGACGATGGAGATCCGCGAAGGCCGCGGCGTCGGCAAGGACGGCGACCACATTCATCTGAATCTGAACCATCTCGATCCGGACATCCTGGCGGAGCGCCTGCCGGGCATATCCGAATCGGCGAAGATCTTCGCTGGCGTCGACGTCACCAAGGAACCGATTCCGGTTCTCCCGACCGTGCACTATAATATGGGCGGCATCCCAACCAATTATCACGGCGAGGTCGTCACCAAACGCGGCGACGATCCTGACGCAATCGTGCCCGGCCTGATGGCGATCGGCGAGGCCGCTTGCGTGTCGGTCCATGGCGCGAACCGTCTTGGCTCCAATTCGCTGATCGACCTCGTGGTGTTCGGTCGCGCCGCCGGCTTACGCTGCGGCGAAGTGGTCGACGCCGACGCCCCGGTCCCGACGCTTGCGCCGGACGCCGGCCAAGACGCCTTGGCGCGCCTCGACAAATTCCGCTACGCCAGCGGCGGCACGCCGACCGCCGAATTGCGCCTGAAGATGCAAAAGGTCATGCAGAACAATTGCGCCGTGTTCCGCACCGGCGAAGTGCTCGAAGAAGGTCGCGGCTTGATCGACGAAGTCTATAACGGCTTGCCGGACATCGGCGTCACCGACCGCTCCATGGTTTGGAACACCGACCTCGTCGAGACCTTGGAGTTCGACAACCTCATCGGCCAAGCCGTCGTTACGATGGAATCGGCGGCGAACCGGAAAGAAAGTCGCGGCGCTCACGCGCGCGAAGATTGTCCGGACCGTGACGATGAGAATTGGATGAAACACACGATTTCGTGGTTCCAAAACGGCAAAGCGAACCTCGACTACCGTCCGGTGCACGAATACACCCTGTCAGACGAAATCGACTATATCGAACCGAAGGCGCGCGTTTACTAAGCGCGGCGTCGCTTCATCGGCGCGCGCCAGCGTCGATGAAGTCCTTGACGTCTTTCGCCATCTGCACCAGCGAGGGCTCATGAATATACATCATGTGCCCTGCTTCGTAGTAGGTGAGTTCAATTCGCGAGCGATCAAAGTCCGGTTGAGCCAGCGTGATCTCGGTGGCGAAAAACGGCGTCGCCAGATCATAATATCCGTTCATCGCTAAGATTCTTAGATCCTTGTTCTGGCGCATCGCCCGGGCGAGGTTAGGCGCGACATTCACATACGCGTTGTCGCCGCCGGTTTCGCGGTTGCCGGTGTCCCAATTCCAGTCGCGCACCCCGCCAAGGGTCGTATAGGGCTGTTGCACGTCGACGCCCAACTCCCTGGTGAAATAGTCCAACATCGCGCCGGTATAAGCGCCGTCAATCCCGTAAGCAGACGGATCATAGTCCGGTCTTTCACCGACCATATCCGGCTCGACGCCGGTGAAGCGAGAATCGAGCCGTCCGACCGACAGGCCTTCGTCGCGGCGCAGTTCGCGCATGAACCTCGACAACGTGATGCGCAAATTCGCACGCTCAATGTAGGCGGGACTGAGCCCAATAAATTTGCTCAAGCGATTGGCGATGTCAGCCCGTTGTTGCGGATCGATCAATTGCCCACGGATCAACGCCGGGAGATAGTCGTCCACGGCGAAACTGCGCGCGTCTTCGAGAAACGCTTCGAGATCATTGTTCCAAGCTGCTCTGTCGACTTTGTCGTGATACCAGGCGGTGGCGGCGAAAGTCGGCGTCAAGCCGATAAAGCCGACGTCGTTTCCTGGATCAGTCGCGTCAAGCGAGAAATTCAACACCGTCGAGATCAACACAACGCCGTTGACGGCGATATCAGTCCAACCGCGCTCTAGCTCACGGATCAACGCGGCTGAGCGCGTCGTGCCATAGCTCTCGCCCATCAAGTATTTCGGCGAATTCCAACGCTTGTGCTGGGTCAGCCATTGGCGGATAAAATCGCGGATCGATTTAGCGTCTTCCGACACGCCCCAAAAGTCCGCCGGATCGCCCTCGCCGAGCGTGCGACTGAAGCCCGTGCCGACTGGATCGATAAAGACGAGATCCGCGCGATCTAATAGCGTGTACGGATTTTCACGAAGGTCAAAGGGCGCGGCGCCGTCGTCGCTTGGCGACGCCTCCTCAGCGCCAGGCAACTTCACCCGCTTGGGGCCAAAGACGCCGAGATGCAACCAAAGCGAAGCCGATCCCGGGCCGCCGTTAAAGACAAACGCCACAGGCCGTTCCCGCGGATCGTCAAATCCATCCGCTAGATAAGTGGTCGCGAAGATCGCAGCCTGCGGATCGCCTTTCTTGTCGCGAAGGATCGTCTCCCCAGCGATCGCCCGATACGCGATCTGCCTGCCGTCGACGAGGACTTGATGGCGGGATTCGAAGATATGCGGATTTTCCTCGGCGACCGGCGTTGTTGGCGCTTCGCCGCCCACGTCGGTTTGTTCCGCGCAGGCCACGCCAATGCTGAGCGCTAGGCTCGCCGCCACGATATGTAACTGCTTAAATCCGTCGATCAAAGACGACACCACGCCGACCTCCAGTTTTCTTCAATTTGATTTCTGCGCCCGACCTTGCCCATAAACAAATAGGGACGCAATGCTGGCGGCTTCGTCCGTCGAGAGAACCCGGGAGCGCCGCAACGCCTTATGTCAGACAAGACCATCACGCTACAGTCTGGCGCCATTGAAGCGACGATCGCGCCCTCGCTTGGCGGCGCGCTTCTGCGATACCAGCGCGACGGCGCCGATATCCTCCGCCCCGGTGACTTCGACGCGGTTCAATCAGACCCGCGCAACGCCGCGTATTTTCCATGCGTTCCTTTTTTTGGTCGCATGGCGCCGCCTAGGCCTTCCGCGTTTGGCGATTGGTCGCCACGCCCTACTCTCCCACAATGCGAGCCGAACTTTGCGTTGCACGGCGATGGATGGGTGTCGCCGTGGCGCGTTGAAACCGCGAGCGCCGAGGCGGCGAGCCTTTCTTTCGTTCACCGCCCGACGGACGGCGCATTTCCGTTCGCCTACACCGCGCGCCAACATTTCGAGATCTCCACTGCCGGCCTCCAAATCGTCCTGGAAGCGACAAACGACGATGGCGCGCCAATGCCTTGCGGCCTCGCCCTACACCCGTTCTTTCCACGCCTGGACAATACTCAGGTCGACTTCCACGCTAAGCGCTACTGGATCCCGCCTTCCGCCGACGCCCCAGGCGCTCTGTCGTCCCTGCCCGACGAGGTGGGCGGCGGCAAAGCCGCCGCTTTGCCCGCAACGCCGCGGGATCACACATATGTCGGCGTTGGCGGCGTCGCACAGATATGGCGGCCCGGGCTGCGCACGAACCTTTCCTTCTCCAGCCCGCATTTGCACGCCTTTCTGCCTGCGCCGTCAGATTATTTCTGCCTTGAACCCTGCAGTCAGTTGCCGGGCGATTGCGACCCCGGCCGCCCTCTGCATGGGCGCCTATTGCCGCCAGGCCACAGCCGGCGCGTCTCCATGACGATCAACGCCGACGCGATCGACTGCACTTAACAGATGCGGCGGGGACGATTCTTGGCCATAGTGTCGCCACGCGAGACATCGCTGACGTCACGATTGACTGCCTGGCGTTTTAATTTTGGAGCATGACCGATGGCGCATTCATATGAGTGTTTCGATCTAGAGATCAAAGATCATATCGCCCACCTTCGCCTCAACCGTCCGGAAAAGGCGAACTCGATGATCGTCGAGTTTTGGACCGAACTGCCGACGGCGATCAATCAAATCTCCAACGACGCCGACGCGCGCGTCATCGTTATTTCGTCAGAAGGCAAACATTTTTCGTCCGGCATGGACATTTCGGTCTTCATGAAAGGCAGTTTGGATGCGGATCCGGCGAACATCCAGGTCTCGGCCGAAGCGTTTCGGCACAAAGTTCATTTCCTGCAAGAGACCTTCACCTGTCTTGAGCGCGCCCGGCAGCCTGTATTGATGGCCTTGCAAGGCGGCGTAATCGGCGGCGCGATCGATTTCGTCACCGCCGCGGATTGCCGCTACGCCAGCAAAGACGCATTTTTCTGCGTTCAGGAAACCGCCATCGGCATGACCGCGGACGTCGGCACGTTTCCACGCCTGGCCAAGATTATTCCGGAAGGTTGGGCGCGGCAGATGTCGTATACGGCCGAACGGGTTTCGGCGGAAAAAGCGAAAGAGATCGGCCTCGTCAATGAAGTCTACGACACGCGCGAAGCGTTGCTCGACGGCGTGATGGCGACGGCGCGGCAGATCGCCGCCCATTCGCCTTTGGCGATCACCGGATGCAAGCGCATGATCACCTACGCCCGCGATCATTCGACCACAGATGCGCTGGATTATGTCGGGGTGTGGAATGCAGCTATGCTGCGGCCGGAGGACATTCGGGAATCGTTCGTCGCCAAGTCGGAAGGCCGGCCGCCATCCTTCGAAAGTCTTAAGAAAATCAAATCCGGCGAAATGTAGCGGCGGTGCGCCGCCCTTCGACGCAATATTCGCCTCATATTGCCGTGATTATCCTGCGCTGCGACCCCAAGCCCCTTTGTCAGCGGCGACGAGCTACCGTATACACGCCTGGAAAGGCCGATATCGGTCGCTAACGAGACAGAGACGACACCATGGTCCAATTGACGCTGCCGAAAAACTCCAAGGTCAATCCGAACGGCAAGAGCCACACCGTAACGGCCACGGAAGGCGCGGACATCAGGCGGTTTAAGATCTATCGCTACGACCCTGACAGCGGCGAAAATCCGCAGGTCGACTCGTTTGAAGTCGACGTCTCCGACGTTTCAATGATCCTCGACGCCTTGATCAAGATTAAGAGCGACACCGACGCGTCCCTGACGTTCCGGCGGTCCTGCCGCGAAGGCGTGTGCGGCTCGTGCGCGATGAACATTAACGGCGCCAACACCCTCGCGTGCACAAAGGGTCTCGACGAACTCGGCGACGGCGATATTTCCATTTATCCATTGCCCCACCAGCCGGTGGTGAAGGACCTCGTCACCGATTTGACGAAATTTTACGAGCAGCACGCCTCGATCGAGCCGTTCTTGCAGGCCGAAGCAAGCGACGCCAACGCCGAACACCTGCAATCGAAAGACGAGCGAGAGCAATTGGACGGCCTTTATGAGTGCATTCTCTGCGCGTGCTGCTCCACGTCGTGCCCCTCCTATTGGTGGAACGGCGACAAGGACGACGGCGAGGAATATCTGGGCCCGGCGGCCTTGCTCCAGGCCTATCGGTGGCTCGCCGACAGTCGGGACGAAGAGCGCAATAAGCGCCTCGACGCCCTTGAGGACCCGTTTAAGCTTTATCGTTGCCACACGATCATGAATTGCGCCCAGGTCTGTCCCAAAGGCCTTAATCCCGCCAAGGCCATCGCGGAAATTCGTAAGATGATGGTAAACCGGCCAGCGACGCGCTAACCGGGCACGGCGAACGCATCGAGAATATCTCGACCGACTCGCTTCGGGCGGCGGCTTACGGCGTCCAACATACACCAATCAGACGTCACCGACGCAGACGCTCGGGTCGCGCCAGGCTTGCGGATATCCACGTAGCGAATAAAGCGCGGCCCTTTCGCCCGCCCGAGCCAAGTGCGCACGGCCGCACGATCGCCAGGCAGGATCGGGTCGCGATAATCGACCTCATGACGCAACACCACGAAGAGATTGTCACGCACCAGTTGGGGGCTGGCGATGCTGGTCCAGTGGCGGACGGCCGCCTCTTGAGCCCAGGCGAGATACACCGTGTTGTTCACATGGCCGAGCTCATCGAACACGTTAGGTTCCGGTTCGATCTCGAACCGGAACGCGGTCTCGAAATCGATTGCGCCTAATCCAAATTCCGTCATGCCCCGGGTCTTACCGGAGATAAGCGCAAATCACGAGTGGTGATGGCGGCGCATTTCGCCACGGGCGCGCCCTTGCATTAATTCTATATTTCTATAATTATCAAATTATGGAAATCAAATCAGCTATCACGGCGTTCGCCTCCTTGTCCCAAGAAACCCGGCTGAGCGTCTTCCGACGCCTGATCAAGGCCGGCGAAACCGGTCTTTCAGCAGGAGCGCTGGCGGAAGACCTGGCTGTCGCGCCGCCGACCATGTCCTTCCATCTTAAGGAATTGACGTCGGCGGGTCTGGCGTGTTTCGAACGGGACGGACGTCGGATCATCTACTACGCCAATCTCGACGGCGTCCGCGCGCTCGTCGATTTCCTCGTCTCCGACTGCTGCGGCCAACGACCAGAATTGTGCGGTCCGTATTTTACGGCGAAGACGACGGAGGTTTAACGGTGCGAAATATTCTATTTATCTGTACCGGGAATTCCGCTCGATCGATCATGGCGGAAGCGTATTTGAACCACGTCGCCGCCGGACGATGGCGCGCCTTCTCCGCTGGCTCCTCGCCCACCGGCGCGCCGAACCCGTTCGCCATTTCCAC
>CAYWWL010000120.1:0-6533 GCA_964461925.1 uncultured Caulobacterales bacterium
TGGGCGTCGGCGTTCTGCGCCGCGCTCGCCGCCACCCGTTCGGCGATGGCCAGAGCGGCGTGCGGATCGCCGCGTTGCAGGATTTGAAACGCCCGGGTCAGGTCTTGCGCCTGCGCCGGGCTGAGCGCTGTCGGCGCCATAGGCCTGGTCTCGCTCCTCGTCTCGATCTTTAAATCGACCTTTGTCTCGATCTTAGCGTCGTTCTTCGTCGTGGCCGCCGTCGACGACGACGCGGCCCGGCGCCCCCTGGAGAGCGCCGTTTACTTGACCCGTTCGACGACCAATTTGCGGGTGACGCCTTCAAGCTTCATCCGATAGCCGCCAAGCCGAGCCTTGGTGATTTCCGCCGTATACGCCTTTTTGGTGTTGATTCGGCGGCCGCGCGGATCCTTGTCTTTCTCGCGCCAGACCTGGCCGTTGGCGAGGATGAAGATGGCTTTGCCGGTGCGGCCATAGGCGACGTCTTCGACGTCGACATTCAGCGGATCGGGGCGCTTGGCTTTCTTGCGCTCATACTCGCCGGAGCGGGCGATCACTTGCTCCGCGCCGAGGCCGGTGGGCCGGCCGTCGTCGACCGTCTCAGCAGCGGCGACCGGCGCAGGATTAGAGGCGATCGTCGGCGGCTCCAGCGCGATTTCCGTGGTCGTTTTCGGTCCCGTTTCCAGCGCCGGCGCCCCTGGCGCCCCTGGGGCGGCGGGCGCGGCAATCGTCAGCTCGCCCCGAATCGCCGCTTCCAAGCAGGCGACCCTGGCTTTGTAGTCGTCGCCATGGCGATCGGCGCAGGTTTCGATGGCGACGCCGCCAGCATGGGCGGGAACGGCGAACAAGCAAGCGGCGGCGAAGCCGACGGCGGCGATCAAACGCATGAACATTCTCCTCAACTTTCAAGGGCGCAAAGCCTGAGCGATCGTAGATAATCTTTCGCGACGACGCTAGGATGCGCCCCTTTATACGCACCACTTATTTGCAACACTGGGCGAACGGGACGGAAAAAGTGACCGACAGCAAGGCTTCTTGGACGGAATATTGGCGCTCTGGCCAAACCCAGTGCTGCTTCCGCGAAGGCGACGCCGTCAATATCAGCGCGATCTGGCGCACGGCGTTCGAGGCCGCGCCGGAGGGGGCGTCAGTCCTTGATCTCGCCACTGGCGCGGGCGCGGTGTTGAAGGAAGCGCGCGCGATCGGCCGCGGGTTGCGCTTGGTCGGAGTGGATTTCGTCGACCAGGTTCCGCCCCTCGACGGCGCGGAGATGCGCGGCGGCGTCCGCCTAGAAGCGCTGCCGTTCGACGCCGGCGGCTTCGACATGGTGGTCTCGCAATTCGGCTTTGAATACGCGAGCCGGGACGCGGCGGCGGCGGAGGCCATGCGCGTCCTCGGGCCCGGCGGACGGTTGGCGTTTCTTATGCATGCGGACGATACGCCGCCGGTCAACGCCTCGCGGGCGCGGATCGAGCGGGCCGAGCGCCTGATCGGCCCTAAGGGCCTGGTGACGACGGCCGCCAAGCTCGCGGATCTGCAGCCGGGGTCGCCGGAGTCCGACGCCGTCGACCAGGACGTGCGCGCCCTGTTCCAAGCCGTGATCCAAGGCGGCCGCGACGAGACGGTGGATTGGGCGCTTGGCTTCCTCAACGAGGTCTTGACCCATCGGCCGGCGCGGCCGAAGGAGTACGCCGTCGAGAACATTCGTACACTAATGGATATTTTGATCGGATACCGCGATCGCATGGCCGCCATGGTCGCGGCCGCGGTGGGCGCGGAAGACGCCGAGGGGCTGCTCGACGTCTTCGCGCGCGACGGGCTCCGGGAGGGGTCGGTCGAGCCCGTAATCTCCGAGGGCGATCAGGTCGGCTGGTGGCTCACCGGCCGCAAAGCCTGATCGAGGCCTCTTTCTTCGTCGACTTTAGTCCGAGAGCGCGGCTTCGCCGTCGAGCACCGCGGCGGCGGCGTTGACCACGGCGGCGATGCGCAGAGCGGTCTGCACTTGGTCGGCGGCGAGGCCGCCTTGGCGCACCACCTTTTCGTGGGAATCAAGGCACATGCCGCAGCCGTTCACCGCCGAGACGGCGAGGGACCAGAGTTCGAAGTCAAGCTTGTCGACGCCCGGATTGCCGATCACGTTCATGCGCAATTTCGCCGGCAGCGTGCCGTAGTCCGGCGCCGCCATCAAATGCACCGCGCGGTAATAGACATTGTTCATCGCCATGATCGCGGCGGCGGATTTCGCGGCGGTGAGCGCCTCGGCGGTCAGTTTCTCCTCCGCGTCGGCTTTCACCGCTTGAATGACGGTCTTGTTGCCGGTCGCCAAGGCGGCGGCGAGGAACGCGCCCCATTTTTGTTGGTCCGTGAGGGAAGCGTCGGAGGCGAGGGTGCCGAGATTGAGGCGGATGTCTTTGGCGTAGTCGGGGATTTGGTCCCGCAATGCGTCGATGGTCATGGGGCAGTTCTTTCAGTTGGGGAGGGGGCGACGCGGCGACGATGAGATCGATGAGACGTCGATCCAACCATCGCCGCGCCGCCTCGACGACCGCCTCAAGGGGGAGACGGGCGGTCGTCTGGTGGAGGGGGGTCTTAGAGCGTGTCGCCGCCGACAGGGCGGTTGCACGGGCAGAGTTCGTCCGTTTGCAGACCGTCAAGAACGCGGAGCGTGTCTTGCGGATTGCGGCCGACATTCAGGTTATTGACGTAAACGTGCTGAATGACGTTGTGCGGGTCGACGACGAAGGTGGCGCGCAAGGCGACGCCTTCCGGCGAGCGAATGCCGAGGCCGTCGATCAGCGAGCCCGTGGTGTCGGCGAATTGCCAAGCCGGGTGCTTGTCGAGGTCGGCGTGATCGCGGCGCCACGCCAATTTGCAGAACTCATTGTCCGAGCTGCCGCCCAGGACGACCGCGTCGCGGTCTTCGAATTCTTTCGCCAGACGGCCGAATTCGGCGATCTCCGTCGGGCACACGAAAGTGAAATCCTTCGGGTAGAAATAAATGATCTTCCACTTGCCGGAAAAGCTTTCCTGGGTGACCGGTTCGAAAGCCGATACGCCGCCTTCTTCATGGCTGTTAAATCCAGGCTTCACGCCGACGACTTCAAAATCAGGCAGTTTGTCACCAACCCCAAGCATTCAAATTCTCCTATAACGGTTCTATGCGGTCGCCGATGCGCCCTATGCGCTTGCGACAATGCCTATATACGGGCCCTTGAAAATTAAGCAAATAGATTATAGTGGAGCGTACAATCGAATTTTTCGATGAGTAGGGCGGGTCGTCCGCGCGCCGCTCTACGCTCTGTTTTCGTCCGCGTTCCTTGCGCCGAGGTTCCATGATCCATCTGCCCACCATTCGCCAGTTGCAGTTCTTCACCGCCCTCGTGCGGCGGCAATCGTTCTCCAAAGCCGCCGATGATTGCCTGGTGTCGCAGTCGACCTTGTCGTCGGGGGTTAAAGAGCTCGAAGGCCTTCTGCAATGTCGCCTGGTGGACCGCTCCACCCGTAGTTTCTCGCTCACCCCGGCGGGGGAAGACGTCGCCGCGCGGGCCGGCCATTTGCTCGCTTTGGCCGAAGATCTGGCCCTGTCGGCGAGCGGTCGGCGGCCTTTGGAGGGGCCGTTCAATCTCGGCGTCATCCCGACGATCGCGCCGTTTTTGCTGCCTTCGGTGGCGCCGGGCTTGCGCGCGGCGTTTCCAAAGCTGGAGCTGTTCCTGCGCGAAGACCTGACCGCGAAATTGGTCGAGCAATTAATGGTCGGCAAGCTCGACGCCTTGCTGATCGCCTTGCCCTATGACCTCGACGGCATCGACACCATAGATATCGGCGACGATCCGTTTTGCGTCGCCGCCGCGCCAGGACACCCTTTGCTCGGCAAGAAAGCGGTCAGCAGCAAAGACTTGGCGGACACGTCCTTGCTGTTGTTGGAGGACGGTCATTGTTTGCGCGACCACGCCATCGACGCCTGCAAGCTGCAGGATCCGGGCATCGCGGCGGCCTATGGGGCGACCAGCCTATTCACCTTGGCGCAGATGGTTCAAGCCGGCCTCGGCGCGACCTTGCTGCCGAAAATGGCGGTGGACGCTGGGTTCGCCGCCACGTCGGGCATCGAAACCGCGCCCTTGGCCGGGCCGCCGCCGTTCCGCCGCATCGGGCTCGCGTGGCGACGCGGCTCCGGACGGCGCGAAGAGGCGGAAAAGATCGCTGACTATATCCGCGAGCACTATGAAATAGGGCGCAGCTGACCCCTTGACCCCGCAGCATGTGCCGTAATTCGCGCTGGATTCGCAGGGATCAGCGGTTATCCGGGCTGATTTTGGCCGAAAATGCTAAAAATCGCGACGATTTCCCAAAAATGCCTTGATTGAGCGACCGAAATCTTCGCTGCGCCACAATTCAAAACCAATCGGGCCCAAATCGAGTTCCATCTTTTCATTATCGAGACGGCGTCGTGGGAGAGCGACGAAACTCTGGGGAGAGATGAGATGTCGGGAATGATGGTGTTGACGATGATTATCGGGTCGTTCAGCGGCGCGGTGATGGTGGTGGCCGTTTCGAGCGTGTTCACGCTGCGCTAGGCCTTGGAGCTCGGGCTGGGGGCGTTGAACCCGGTCCTGGGCGCCGGCTTGATGGGGGAGACGTCGAAGCCGTGCTTGCGCTGCGCCCAACCAATCCAAGGCATTAGCGAGCCTGAGGAGCCCCGCCGGCGGCGTTAGCCGTCGGCGGCGGCGTCCTCGCCAGTTTGACCAAGCGGCGCGCCGATGCGCGCATGTCGGATCGGGGCGATCTCGCCATTGTCCGACAACAGAATGGCGATCGAGCGGGTGCCCTCGAATTGCGTCAGAATGATCATCAAGGTGACGGTGATCGGCACCGCCAAGAGGGCGCCGGCGAAGCCCCATAGCGATCCCCATACACCTAACGACAAGAGAATGATCAATGGGCTCAAATTGAGCGTGCGGCCGATCAGGCGCGGCTCGATCGCCGAGCTCATGGTCTGTTCCGCGGCCACCAAGCAGCCGAGGGTCAAGGCCGCCGTGCGCACGCCGCCGCCTTCCGGCTGCACCAGGGACAAGAGCACCGGCAAGGTGATCGCGCTGACCGCCCCGACGATGGGGATGTAGTTCAAAACGAAGATCAACAGCGCCCAAAAGCCCGCGAAATCGACGCCGATCAGCCGCATGATGACATAGCTAATGCTGGCGGTGATCAGATTGGTGACGGTTTTGACGGTGATGTATTGCCGGACCATGGTGGCGATTTCGGAGATCGTCTCGTCCACCGCCGCGCGCTGCGCCGGGTCGGCGCTCAACAGATTGATCTTGCGCGAGAACCGGCCGCGCTCCAACAACATGAACACCGTATAGAGAAAGATCGTCACCGAATTCGAGGTCAATTGCTGCATGGCCGCGCCGAATTCGCGCAGGATCGGATTGATCAGGCCGAGCCCGGTGGAGCGCAGCTCCTCCATGCCGCCGACGAATTCCTCGGGCAGAACCCCGAGATTATCGAGAAACTGCACCCCGTCGACGCTGAACGCGCGCAATCGCGCCTCGTATTGCGGCCAAGCGGCGATCAAGGTCTCCACATTATTGCGAATAATCTCTACAAAGAGGATCGTGACGGAGACGATGACGCCGAACGCCAGGACATAGGCGATCCAGTGGGGCAGAAAACGCCCCACGGCGGGAATTTTCTGGATCGTCGTCTTCAGCGTGTAGATCAGAAAGCTGGCGAACCCGGCGACGATCACCGGGATCAGGATGCCGCGGCCGAAATAGCCGATCAGCGCCAGCATCACCACCGACCCGAGGGCGAAGAAGACGCGCCCTGTCGGCGTCGTCGGCCGGGCGGCGAGGGCTTGCGTCATAGGGGGCTCCATTGCGGGCGCGGTTGGTTCGGCGCGGCGGTCACGCCGCGACAGGCCTAAGGCCCGGATCTAGGCTGATTTGCCCGTCCTCGCCAGCGGCGGTTTGAGATTCGCCGCCGAGTGGTCTACATCGGATCCCCTTGCGGCGCCCTCGTCGGCGCCGCCGTTTGGGATAGGCTCTCTTACCCATGTGGTCACGACAGCTCGCCGTTTCGCCTTTCGCCGCCTTCGCCCCGTTGGCGCGGACGCCGTTTGCGAACCTGTTTTACACCGGGCCGAGCGCCGCCGGGCCGCGCCGCGCGATTATCGCCGCCCGTCCGAGCGAGACCATCGTCTGCAAAGCCGGTCGCACCCTCGTCAACGGCGTCGAACGACGCGTCGATCCGTTCGTCGCCTTGGCCGAGATGCATCGCCGCCGCGCCAGGCCGGTCGCGGCGGATCGCAGCGGCGTCCCGCGGATGGCCTCGGGTCTGGTCGGCTTCGTCGGCTATGAAGCCGGCGGGATCATCGAGCCGAGCGCCGCTGGACCGGCGTCGCCGTTCGCGCTGCCGGACATGGCTTTCGGCGCTTATGACGCGGTGATCGTGTTCGACCTTGATCGCGGCGCCGCCGTGGCGACGGCGACCGACGCCGCCGCCGGCGAACGCTTGATCGCCAGTCTCGGCGCCGGCGAACGCGACCTCGCGCC
>CAYWWL010000121.1:0-6498 GCA_964461925.1 uncultured Caulobacterales bacterium
ATCGTCATGCGCCATGGTCCGGCGTCTCCTTCGCTGCTCATCCATCTTCGGCCGCTTGGCCTTGCGATCTCGCCGCGGCGCACCTAGACAGGTTTGCTGCAGCGCATTGCCTGCGACGCTTACGCCATCTTCGGCCTTGCGGCCAGGCGTCCCGGCGACGCAGCGGCGCGGCAGCAGGCGGCCGGAGACGGTCATAAGGCAATACGCCAACCAGGCGAGTGGAGACCAATGGCGCGGATCGTCATGAAATTCGGCGGCACGTCGGTGGCGGATCTGAAACGGATCCGGCATGTGGTCAATTTCGTCAAAGCCGAAGCCGACGCCGGCCATTCCGTGGTCGTGGCGGTCTCGGCCATGGCCGGGGAGACCAATCGTCTGGTGGAATTGTGCGAAGAGGCGGGCCCGCCGGATCCGGCCTTGGATTTGCGCAATGTGGAATATGACGCCGTGGTCGCCACCGGCGAGCAGGTGACCTCGGGCCTGGTGGCGTTGACCCTGCAGAAAATGGGCTATCGCGCCCGCTCTTGGCAGGGCTGGCAAGTGCCCATCGGCACCGACGGCGCCCATGGCAAAGCGCGCATTCTCGACATCAAGAACGGCCCCTTAGGGGACGCCATCGACAGCGGCGAAATCGCCGTCATCGCCGGCTTCCAAGGGCTCAGCCCCGGCCAGCGCATCGCCACCTTGGGGCGCGGCGGATCGGACACCACGGCGGTGGCGATCGCGGCGGCGTTGAACGCCGATCGCTGTGATATCTATACCGACGTGGACGGGGTCTATACGACCGATCCGCGGATCACCAAACAGGCCAAGCGCAACGCGGACGTCTCCTATGAAGAGATGCTGGAAATGGCGTCCCTCGGGGCGAAAGTCCTGCAGACCCGGTCAGTGGAGTTGGCCATGGCCTACCGGGTGAAGCTGCGCGTGTTGTCGAGTTTTGTCGCCCCGGACGCGCCGAACCCGGGCACCATTATTTGCGACGAGGATAAGATCGTGGAAAAACGCATTGTCAGCGCCGTCACCATCGCTCGGGACGAGGCGCGAATCAGTCTGCTCGCCGTGCCCGACGAGCCCGGCCGCGCAGCGGAGATCTTTTCGATCCTCGCCGAGCACGACATCAATGTCGACATGATCATCCAGAGCCCGGCGCGCACCAGCGGCGCGAACATCTCCTGCACTCTGCCGGGGGGCGACCTCGACCGGGCCAAGAAGGTCTTAAGCGACGCGCAAGCCTCGATCGGGTTCGCCGAGCTGGAAGCGGACAATGACGTCGTCAAAGTGTCGGTGATCGGCGTCGGCATGCGCAGCCATGCAGGCGTCGCCTCGACCATGTTTAAGACCTTGGCCGAGCGGGGCATCAACATTCACAATATCTCCACCTCGGAGATCAAAATCAGCGTGTTGATTGACGCCGACTACGCCGAATTGGCCGTGCGGGCGCTGCACAACGCCTATGGGCTTGACCAGGACGGGGCCGGCGAGAATAACTGACGCCAATGTCGCCGCAAAACCCCCCCACCACGCCGCCGACCGGGACTGGTCCCGGGCGAAATTTGGCGAGCCTTCTTGGCCGCATGCACGAAATCGTCGCCACCGACGCCACCGTGCAGGAGCGCCTTGACGGCTTGACCGAGGCGATCGCCGAGCATGTCGCCGCGGACGTGTGTTCGATCTATCTGCGCCAACCCGACGACCGGCTCGAACTTTACGCCACCCTCGGCCTGAAAGCCGAAGCCGTGCACCAGACCATCCTGGCCTGGGGCGAGGGTCTAGTCGGTCAAGTGTGCAAGACCCAACGGCCGATCGTCACCGCCGACGCGCCCTTGCATCCGATGTTCTCCTACCGACCGGAGACCGGCGAGGACCCGTTGCATTCGTTCCTCGGGGTGCCGCTTTTGCGTTCCGGCAAGGCCCTCGGCGTCTTGGTTCTTCAGAACAAGGAAAGCCGGCGGTACAAGGACGATGAAATCGAAGCCGTGCAAGCGGTGGCGACCTTATTGGCGGAGATCGCCGCGTCGGGGGAATTGCTCGACGAGACCAAGACCAAAGAAGTCGACGAGATCCTGCACCTGCCCGAGCACTTGACCGGCGTCGGGGTGGTCGACGGCATCGCCATCGGCATCGTTTCGTTCCACAATGCGCCGACCGCGAAGCATAACGTCTTCGCAAAGGACCCGGCGGTGGAGGCCGATCGGCTCGAAGACGCGCTTAATGATCTGCGCGCGTCGGTCGACGACATGCTGCAGAACGCGATCCTCGGCGAGGACTCCCGCGAAGTGCTCGAGACCTATCGTTTGTTCGCCTATGACCGCGGCTGGAAAGAGCGCTTGCGCTCGGCGGTCTTGTCCGGGCTGACCGCGGAATCCGCCGTCGAACAAGTGCAGGCTGACAATCGCAAGAAGATGATGCAAGCGCGCGATCCGTATTTGCGCGAGCGCCTGCATGATCTTGACGATCTATCGAACCGGCTATTGCGGCATCTCGGCGAAGGCCCGATCGATCCCCATGACCTGCCGGACAGGGCGGTGGTCTTGGCCCGGACCATGGGCCCCGCGGATCTGTTGGAATATGACCGCGATAAGCTCGTCGCCCTTGTGATCGAAGAAGCCTCGACCACGTCCCATGTGGCGATCGTCGCCCGCGCCCTCGGCGTGCCGTTGGTGGCGAGCGTCGGCGACGCCATGCGCTTGGCGGAGAACGGCGACGAGATCGTCGTCGACGGCGGGGCCGGGGGCGAGATGAGTCCGGGAATGCCATGGTGGCGCCGTACGAGTTCGAGTTCACGACGACCTCGGACGTGATCACCGGCTATCGCGAAAAGCGCGAATTGCAATCCGAACGCCAGGCGGCCTACGCCCGGGAACGCGATCTGCCGGCGGTGACCAAGGACGGCGTGCAAGTGGAGATCCTGGTCAACGCCGGTCTCGCCCTCGACATGACCCATGTGCCGCGCACCGGGGCCGCAGGCGTCGGCTTGTTCCGCACCGAATTGCAATTCTTGATCGGCAATCAATTGCCCCGGGTGGGGGCGCAGCAAAAGCTGTATTCGGAAGTCTTGGAGCTCGCCGGGGATCGACCGGTGGTGTTCCGCACCGCCGATCTCGGCGGCGATAAATCCGCTGACTATATGCAGCGGGATTTCGAAGAAAATCCCGCCATGGGCTGGCGCGGCTTGCGCATGGCGGTGGACCGGCCGGGCATCTTGCGGCCGCAATTGCGGGCCCTGCTCGGGGCGGCGGCGCACAAAGACCTCTATGTCATGTTCCCCATGGTCACCCTTGAGGACGAAATGGTGGTTGCGCGCACGCTGCTCGACAAGGAAGTGAACTTGCGCCGCCAGCGCGAGCAAGCCTTGCCGCGCTCGATCCATGTCGGCGCGATGATCGAAACCCCGGCGGCGGCGTGGCGGCTTGAGCGCATCGCCGAGCACGCCGATTTTCTATCCGTGGGCGGAAACGACCTGGCGCAGTTTTATTTCGCCGCCGATCGCAACACCGCGCTGACCCAAGGCCGCTACGATCCGTTGGAGCCGGGTTTCCTCAGTTTCTTGCAGATGCTGGTGGAGAAGGCGTCGGATCTGGACAAGCCCTTGTCCTATTGCGGCGAGCAAGCCACCGACTTGGCCTTCGCCGCGGCCTTATTGTCCGTCGGCGTGACCCGGTTCTCGATCCCGCCGACGGCGGTGGGGGCGTTCCGGCGCTTTATCCGTTCGATTAGTTTCGCCGACGTGCACGAGTGTTTAGTGTCGTGCAAACAGGTCCAGCATGGCGCCCTGCGGCGGGAGCTGGAATTGTTCTTGCGCAGTCGCGGCGCTGAAATCGCCTAGCGTCAAAAAATTCAATTTTAACGAAATAAAACCGGATCTTGGCTAGCGAAGCGTCAAGAATTGGGGTTAATCTTTACCTTTAGCGAACAAGATAACATAGGCGGTCGGGTATGCCGCCAAGAGGGGGAGAGACGGGCCTCGATTTTGCAGTGTAGCTGCGAAATTGACGCGCGGCGCCGCGAGCGCTGTCGTGTCTGCGAAATCGGGGCGTAGGCGTGAACCAGCAGTGTGCGAAAGTTGAGCAAATGTCGGTGAAGAAAGTTTCCGCGGAAATTTTTGAGTTGGACTCGGCGCGGAGCCGGTTACGGACTGAAGCGATCGACCCGGGAAATTTCCTCGCGGTCGGACCCTATCTCGAAGCGGTGCGGGTCAGCGCCGGTCTCAGCGTCCAAGAGATCGTCGAAAGCACCCATATCAAACCGCAATTCATCGAAGCGATCGAAGCCATGGCGCTGAAAAAGCTGCCGTCGAAGCCGTTCGCCATCGGCTTCGTGCGCGCCTACGCCGAAGCGCTGGAGCTAGACGCCGACGCCGTCGTCGCCCGGTTTAAGGACGAAGCGGGGTATGAACGGGAATCCGAGACCATGGCCGCGGCCCCGCGCCAGGCGGCTAAGCCCGAGCCGAAAGCCGAACCATTGGAGGAACGCTCGGAGCTGACCTTGCTGGTGTTCGTCGCTGCGCTCGCCTTCACCATTTGGTGCGCCTCCCTGATTACCCGTCCCCAGGACACCGAAGTTCCGCTGAAACTCGTCGGCGTGCCGCAATTGGCGGATTCCGCGGAGTCCGGCCAGGCGATCATGACGCCGCTCGCCGCCGACGCCTTGCCGGCGCCGGGCGGGTTGCGCAGTGGCGACGACCTCTTGCTCGCGCCAATCGCGCCCCAAATCGGGCCTGAGCGGGTTGAAGCGCGGATCATCAATCGCGTCGAACCGGTGTTTCCGCCGCGCTGCATCGCCGGGGCCCAGGCCACGGAATCCGTCGAGCTGGCGTTCACCATCCGCACCGACGGTTTGGTGGTCAGCGAACGGGTGGTGAACGCCACCAATCCGTGCTTTGAGCGCGCCGCCTTGAACGCGATCCGGCAGTGGACGTTCTCGCCCCGGGTGGTCGACGGACTGGCCAAAACCGCTTTCGACCAACGCGCCGTGGTGACCTTCGCCAAGCCGCTCTAAGCCAGCGTCCGCCCCGTATTGCGGCGCATTAGCGCGTCCGGCGAGGTCTGCCCGAAAAATGGCGACATCAATAAATTTACGCGCATTTCGTTTTTGACGACTGTGTAGATTTAATCGCTATTTGCGAAGTCTGCTCGTTTTTTGCGCCATCATTACCTATAGTTGAATAGAGGCGCGGATCGATTGTCGGCCGCATGGCGTCGATTGCGATCTCGCGCCACTGGTTTTGCGGATTATGGAGATTGGATGGGCCAGCAACGTCTCACCTGTATGGCGCAGGGACATGGTGACGCCTGGGAGGCTATTTGCCTCGATCTGGACATCGCCGTGCAGGGGGAGTCCTTCAACGACGTCAAGCGCGCGCTCGAGGATGCGATCGCGAGCTATCTAGAAGCGGCAAGGCGAGAAGATCCGCAAACCCGCCAGCGTCTCTTAGCGCGGCGGGCGCCGCTCTCGGTGAGAGCAGGCTATTGGTTCCGATTTGCGCTGTTTTCTGCGCGAAAAATCTGGGGAGGCAACAATGACAGAAGAACTGAAATTATTCGCCATTGCCCCGCTTATCCCTGAATTTTCGATTGGTCATAGACCTTCTTCATCTTTTTGGATTTGAGCTCCAGCGCCGCGGTTCCGGCGCGCACCGGACGTATCGGGGAAAAATCGGCGGTCGCAACAGGATTGTGATCATTGCGGCCCACAAGCTCAGTGACACAGTGAAGCCCGGCACGTTGAACTCCATTATTCGCCAATCCGGCATCCCGAAAGCGGTGTTTCGGGCTTACGCCAATGGCGACAAAAAGTCCGTTGCAAAGGCGGCCGAGCGCGCCAAAAAACAGAATTCTTCCCGAAATAGTTGATGCGTGGCGGCCCGACGCTTGACTTCCCTCGGATCTGCATGATCTTGCGCGGCAAATGCCCCAGCAGGCCTATTTCTGCGGCGCGGTAATCGTGCTAGGGCTCGGGCGAGATTTGAGTAAGTGGAAAAGGCGAACCATCATGTCGATACGGCCTTGGCGGGACATTGAACGGCGCAAATCGCGGCAAATCATGGTCGGGAACGTGCCGGTGGGGGGCGATGCGCCAATCGCGGTGCAGTCCATGACCAATACCTTGACCTCGGACGCGCAAGCGACGATCCGCCA
Source organism: uncultured Caulobacterales bacterium (assembly GCA_964461925.1). Classification (GTDB taxonomy): domain Bacteria; phylum Pseudomonadota; class Alphaproteobacteria; order Caulobacterales; family Parvularculaceae; genus MED-G105. The sequence continues at coordinate 6,138 of CAYWWL010000121.1, forward strand.
GGTCAATGAGATCGCCGAAGCTGGCGCGGATATCGTTCGGGTGTCGTGCCCAGACGTAGAATCCACCGCGGCCATGAAAGAGATCGTCAAGAACGTCCCGGTGCCGTTGGTGGCGGACATCCACTTCCATTATAAGCGCGGCATCGAGGCGGCCGAGGCGGGCGCGGCGTGCCTGCGGATCAATCCTGGCAATATCGGCTCGGAAGAGCGGGTCAAGGAAGTGATCAAGGCGGCGAAAGACAATGGCTGCTCCATGCGCATCGGCGTCAATGGCGGGTCGTTGGAAAAGCACCTCTTGGAGAAATATGGCGAGCCATGCCCTGACGCCATGGTGGAAAGCGTCGTGTAGGGAAAGAGTGTA
>CAYWWL010000122.1:0-6486 GCA_964461925.1 uncultured Caulobacterales bacterium
AGAAGATTTTCTTGGTCGGACCCTAGAGTCCTTGGCCGACCAGCGCCTGCCGCCGGCGCTGATCGTCCTCGTCGACAACGCCTCAACCGACGGCTCGCGCGCCGTCGCCGAGGCCTTCGCCGCCAGGGAGGATACGCCGCCCACGGAAATTCTCGACGAGGCGACGCCGGGCAAGATCAATGCGCTCGCCCGCGCCAGCGCCTTCCTCGCCGACGCCCCGGGGCTCGACTATCTCGCCTTCTGCGACGCCGATACGTTTTACCCGCGGCATTATTTCAGCCGCGCGCGGGACCTGTTCGAGGAAGGCGGCCCCGGCGTCGCGGCGGCCATGGCGATCGGGGTGCATGGCGACGCCGACGCGCCTGACGCGAAGGCTTATCGCCGCAAGACCGCGTTCGTCGGCGGGCTCCTCGCGAAGCAATGCCATACCGGCGGGTACGGACAGATATTTCGCCGCGACGCGTTCGTGCGCGCCGGCGGCTTTTCGCCCGACCATTGGCCGTATGTCTTGCTCGATCATGAAGTCATGCAGCGGGTCTTGAAGCAGGGCGACAGCGTCTATCACGCCGACTTTTGGTGCCAACCTTCGGACCGCCGCAGCGACCGCACCGGCGTGCGCTGGACGTTGCTCGAACGGATTCTTTATCACCTAACGCCGTTCGCGATGAAGGACTGGTTCTTCTATCGCTTCCTAGGGCCGCGGTTCGCCGCGCGCGGGCTATTCAACACCCGTTTGCGCGAACAGACCTGGCGCGACGACGCTTGAGCCGTTCGCCCCGGGCGGTCTTTCCGATCGGGATCCCGCGTCGGCTATTTCACGTATTGCCGCAGATGCAATGGGGTCGCGACAGGGGAGGCGCCGCCGCGGTTCGCCGTCGCTGGCGCCGGATTTAAGGGACCGCCGTCAAGCGGCGACGGGTCGGCCGGCCGTCGGGCGAGGCGTCGGGGGAGGCGTCGGGGGCGGTCTCGGGGGCGGTTTGCAAAGCCGCTTGAGCCTGCAACGCCGCGACCCGGGCGGCGCCGACGCTCAAAGCCGGCATGACCCACATAAACAATTCGAGCTGCGCCACCGGGCTGGTGGTGGCGATCACCGAGGCGAGGCAGACATGGGCGGCGAGCACGCCGCGATGGATCCGCGCCTGGGCGACGTCGATCCGCTGCAGCGCTTGCGCGTTGCGCCACAAGGCGAACGCGGCGCCTGCATGAAACCCGACGAATAAGAAGAGGCCGACATAGCCTTTGTACAGGGCGATGGCGACATAGTGGTTCACCAGGTCGATGATCCCTTGTCCCTGGACCATTTGCTGCATTTCAGGCAGCGCCAACGGATCGGCGTAACCGAACAAGGGCGAGCGGTCCACCAGGGGCATGGCGACTTCGAACAAGCGCTGGCGATAGTCGAGGGTGGAGTCGACGTCGTCATTGAGGAACGGGATCAGCTCGGCGAATTCGGCGCCGATCGGGGACACGGCGATCATCACCATGCCGACGAGGCCAAAAACGCTGTAGCGCATGGCCATGGAGAACGCGTTCGGGCTGGTCACGAGATAGATCCCGGCGCCAATGACGAGGGAGAACCAAGAGCCGCGGGCGACGGTGGCCAGCAGGCCCGCAAAAATCACGGCGCTGGCGATATAAAACCACATGGTGCGCTTCTTCTCTTCGATCAGCGGCAAGATCAGCAAGAGGCAGGAGGCGAGAATCGCGGCCAGGGCGAGGGGGTTCAAGGTGGCGCCGGTGGCGCGCAAGATATCGGCGCGATGGGAATAGCGCACGATGGTCGTGGACTCCCATGTGCTCGGCAATAGGCTGAAGATGCTCCAATTCACGAACGAGCCTTGCACCGCGATCGCCGCCTGGAGCATCGCGCCGAGGACCAGGGCGGCGACCATCAAGCGCAGGTCATAGGCCGATTTCGGCGAGCGGCTGATCACATAATACGGCGCGGCGACAGTCATTAGAATGAATAGGATTTCGCGCAATCCATTGGTGAACGTGGTGTCGCGAAAACAAAATATGATCGACAGCCAAAGGAAACCGGCGAAAAACCAATCGGCGCCGCCGCCGGCTCTTGCTTGGGGCTTGCGCAACAGCAACGTGAACACCAGCGGCACGAACAAGGCGAGCACATAGATAACGGTCGGCGAGACGGTCATGAGATTCTCAAGTCCGCCGACGCCGCTCACTTTGCGGCTGATGCTGGGCAGCGCCATCAGCAAAATCAAGAAGGCGGAAGGAGCGAAGTCGGCGCGCCGGGCGATGGTCACGCAGACCACGAACAGGCCGAGCATGACCAGCCAAAAGTTCGGGATGAGGATGCCGATCATCACCGCGAGCACATACAGGATCGACCAGCGAAAAAAGACGGCGGGCCCTACGGTCGACGCGAACATGCGATGGCCGACGAACAGCATGGGGGCTATTACCGCCATCAAGAATATGGGCGCGACTATCTGAAAACCCATCTTAACTGCCCGTCTCGTTGCCTATTCGTCGCGCCGCCGATGCGGCCGTCGCCTGATCGGCGACGCCCTTAAGGCGCGCATGGTCAATGTGCCCTGATTGGCGCTCCTGGCCAAATTGGCCCAAGACCGTTAACCATCGGTCAATCGTCGCCGATGCAGAAGCGGCGCACCGATTTGCGGCGGCGTCAGCGGCATCGTTAAAGAAACCTAAACGAACAGCGGATCAGGGTAAAAGCCTAATTTGCGCCGTCTCATCGCGACGGCCTAATGCGAGTTGCCGACCATGCCGCCTCTATTTCGCACCATCGCCGATCGCATCGCCGCCGCGGGAGGCGGGGTCATGCAAAGCGGCGGCTTGGCGCGGCGCGCCGCGTCCGGCGCGGCGGTGGTGGTCGGCGCTTACGGCGTTTCGAGCGCGATCCGCCTGACCTCGAACTTGATCCTTACACGCTTGGTGGCGCCCGAAGCGTTCAGCCTGATGGCGATCGCCCTGACGATCTATATCTGGGTCGGCTTGATCAGCGACGTCGGTCTGAACACCAGCATCGTCCGCTCGGACAACGGCGACGACCCGCGCTTTATCTCCACCGCCTTCGTGATGCAGATCGTGCGCGGCGTCGCGCTTGGCGCGGTCATCGGCGCCGTGGCGCTCTTTTTCTTGTTGGGCGGGGGCGATTTGTTTCCGCCGAATCTCGTTTACGCCGACGACAATCTCGGCCCGATCTTATTGTTCGTCAGCCTGGTGGCGACGATCGACGGGTTCACCTCGATGAAAGTGTCGCTCGCCCAACGTCGATTGGAAATGGCGCGCTTGGCCCCGTTGGAGCTGTCGACGCAATTCATCGGCGCATGCTCGACCCTCGTCTTCGCCTATTTCGGTTTCGGCGTTTACGCCCTGGTCTACGGCATGGTGATCGGCGGCGTGGCCAAAATGATCGCCTCGCATGCTTTCTTGCCCGGACCGGACCTCTCGCTGGACTTCGATCGCGCGCATTTTCGCGAGATCTTCAGCTTCGGCAAATGGATTGTGCTCTCGTCGACGTTCGGCTTTCTCGCCCAACGCGGCGATCAGCTGATCTTCAGCGGAATCATGGATAAGACGGAATTCTCCTTCTACGCCATCGCCGGCATTTGGATCATGGCCGCCAGACAAGTGTTTGGGACCTTGATTTCGCGCGTGGCGTTCCCGGCGATCGCCGAGATCGGCCGCGATCGCCCGCTCGATCGCAGTCGTGCCTATTATCGATTGCGGCTGGCGTTCGATTTCAGCATCGCCGCCTTCGTGGTCGCCACCCTGGCGCTGGCCGATATCGCCTTTGGCGTTATGTACACCGAGCAATACGCGGCCGTCGCGGGATACGTGAAGTTGCTTGTCGTCGGCGTCCTCCTGACGCCTTACAATATCCTCAACAGCGTCGTCCTCGCCGAAGGCCGCAGCCGGGAATTCACCCTGGTGACCTTTTGCCAAGGGGCGACGCCATTGATCGGCGGACCGTTGCTGTTCCATTGGATCGGCCTTGAGGCGGCGATCTTGTTCGTCGCGCTGTCGCCTTTGGCGGTGCTGCCGTTGATGTGGTTCCTCGCCGGCAAGAACATGGTCATCGACATGCGCCGCGAAGCGCCATTGGCGGTCTTCGCCGTCGCTTTGGCCGTCGCTCTCGCCGCGTTCGCCTAATCCGCGCCGCAACGCCCGAACCGATTTCGCGCCCAATTCGTCGCAGCTCGATAGATCCGACAAACGACCTCGTTACACTTGTCACAGTCGCCGCCAAGGGCCGCGTTGAGCGGGGCGCGGCGCGCGTAACATTGCGGGGTGATGATGGCGCATTTGGAATCCTATGCGGCGGCGAAACCTGTCGACCAGATGACGGGCCGCGACACGTTGAACGACCCGAATTGGTTCTTGCATCGGTTCTTGACCCAATCGGAGACATTCATCTTTGTGCGAAGCGATCGATCGGAGCTCGTCGGCGCGACTTTTCTCGACGATCGTCACAATTTCCGCACCAGCGACGACGCCAGGCGCGTGTCGTTCGACGAAGCGCTGGCGTGGAGCGAGGAGGGGGCGCTTGAACGCGCCGCCCGGATCATCGCCCACAAATCGTTTTGCGGCTCGACCTTGTTGGCGCGATTGGTCGACCGGGATCCGAGCGCGGTGAGCTATAAAGAGCCGCAGGTCATCCTCGACGTGGCGGACCTCAAAGCGGCGCGCCGGGGGTTGGCGAAGGATCCGGTCCGGTGGCCAGTGCTGCTCCGGTTCGTGTTGAGCCAATTGTCGAAAACCTGGTCGGCGGACGAGCGCGTGGTGATCAAGCCGTCGAACTGGGCGAACAATATCTTGCCGGATATCGCGCGCCATGTTCCCGACGCGTATTGGGCGTTCGTCGGCATCGACCTGCACGACTATATCGTCGCCAATCTGCGTGGCGGCAAGGAACGACTAGCGTATTCCCTCAAGCTGTTCGATCACTTGGCGCAGACCAGCGGGCCGCATCGTCGACTGGCGAAAAGGCTCGATGGCGACGAGCCGTCCACCGTGCGACGGGTGTTGAAGCTGTTGGCGTTGTCCCATCGACTGCAAGGCCGTTTATTCGACGACGCCGAATCCGCGATCTCGGAGGATCGTCGGATCGGCCTGACCAAAGCCGAGCTACAGGGCGCGCCGCAAATGAACGCGCGCCGGGTGCGGCGGCGTTTCTCGTTGCCCGAGGCCCATGCGCCGTCGGCGCCGGCGGAGTCCATCGAAGCGGTGTTGTCGCGTCACGCCAAGGCGCCGGGGCAAAATTTCGATCTCGCCCGGGAGCAGGCCATGGATCGCCGCATCATCGAGCAGTTCGGCGCCGATATCGACGCCGCCCTTGTCTGGGCCGGCGCGACCTTGGCCGGCCCGTCGGACCAATTATCCGCCTAGATCAGATATCGGCGTAAACATGGCCTTCGCCGTCATAGCCCGGCTGAGTGACGGCGCCGTCTTTCGCCGGGCCGACCAATTGCGCGAACTTCCACAAGGCGCCGGAGCCATAGGCGGTCTTGCGCGGCGCCCATTGCCGCTTGCGCTTGGCGAGTTCTTCCGCGTCGACTTCTAACTCAATGGTTCCGGCTTCAGCGTCGATGGAGATCATGTCGCCGTCTTCGACCAAGGCGATCGGGCCGCCTTCTTGGGCTTCCGGACCGGCATGGCCGATGCAGAAGCCGCGAGTGGCGCCGGAAAACCGTCCATCGGTGATCAACGCGACTTTATCGCCCATGTCCTGGCCGTAGATCGCCGCGGTGGTCGACAGCATTTCCCGCATGCCAGGACCGCCTTTCGGGCCTTCATAACGAATGATCAACACGTCACCTTCTTTGTACTGACGCTTCTCCACGGCTTCGAAGCACGCCGCTTCGCCTTCGAACACCCGGGCCGGGCCGCGGAATTGCAAGGTCTTCAAGCCGGCGACTTTGACGATCGCGCCCTCCGGGGCGAGGCTTCCTTTAAGGCCGACCACGCCGCCGGTCGGCGTAATCGGGTTGGAGACCGGGTAGATGACTTTTTGATCGTCGCGCCAGGTCACGGATTCGAGATTGTCGCCGAGGCTTTTGCCGGTCACCGTCATCACGTCGAGATTGAGAAGCCCGGCCTCGCCGAGGGTCTTCATCAGCATCGGCACGCCGCCGGCTTCGCCCATGTCCTTGGCGACGTATTGGCCGCCGGGCTTCAGATCGGCGAGATAGGGGGTTTTCTTGAACGTCTCGGCGACCCGGTCGAGATCGAAGTGAACGCCGCATTCATGCGCCATAGCCGGCAAGTGGAGGGCCGCATTGGTGGATCCGCCGGTGGCGGCGACGACGATCGCCGCATTCTCGAACGCGGCCTCGGTGCAGATATCCCGGGGGCGGATATTTTTCTCGATCAGCGCCATGACCGCTTCGCCGGACGCCGCCGCATAGGCGTCGCGGTCGAGATAGGGCGCCGGCAGGGCGCATGAATTAGGCAAGGCCAGGCCGATCGCTTCGGAGACGCAGGCCATGGTGTTGGCGG
>CAYWWL010000123.1:0-6365 GCA_964461925.1 uncultured Caulobacterales bacterium
TGTTTTCGTGCGCGTTTGGCTGGGTTAAGCTGGTCGAGGCGCCGCAAAAGCCGGCGCGCTGCCGCCGGCGCGGCGGGTCCCGCCGCGCCGCCCGCGGATAGAATGTTGCGCCAGACGAGATCGAGCAGCGCGTAGAGGTCGCCAGCCTCAATAATCAGGCCGCCTTCCATATAGGCGTCGCCAAGCGCCAGTTCGGGGTCGAGCGCGAGGCGGCGCAGCCAGGCGCGCGTCGTGACGCGCACGCTGAGCGGTGCGGCGCAAGGTTCGCCATAACAGCGCCGCTCGCCGTCGGGATAGGCGATTTCGATGCGGCCTTTACGAACGGTCTCGCTGAGCCGTCGATGCAACTGTGCTTGCCAAAAAGTCATAAGCCATTCTCCGTTCATGACGCGCGCCCGGGGGGATCCCGCCGCAAAAACGCCAGAACGGACTCAACAGCTTTTACGTTTATGACGCGCGCGCCCCTCGCGCGTTACGGTTTTGCAAGTGATTTTCGTTTCCGGCGACGGGGCGAAGAAATCGGGATGATGGGGCGAGGGGAAGCGGTCGCAGCCGCGTATGAGAAACTGCGTCTCACTTTTCGAAGACGCAGCGCTTCAAGCTATCCGTATTCGTTGTTCTGAACGGCGTTCCGCCGATCGCGAGGCCCCGAAATATGGCGCAAGAACTCGAAGAGACCGAGGACGTCGCCCTTTCCGATAAGAAAGCGGCCGTGGAAGCGGTGTTGACGGAAGTTCATCGCGATATGTTCCGGTTTCTCGTTCGCCGTCTCGGCGACGAACACGAAGCCGCCGACGTCCTGCAGGAATTTTACGTCAAAATCCTGACGCGGTTTTCGGATTTGCGCGATGCGGACAAACTGCGCGGCTGGATGGGGCGCGTTTTGAAAAGCGTTATCGCCGACCATTATCGCGCCAAGGGGCGCCGTGTGCGGCTGGCGGAAGCCTATAAGGCGGACGCGGCGCTGCTCCCGGCCATCGAAAACGACGAAATCGATCTCGTCATCTGCGCTTGTCTCTACAAACTCCTGCCGACCCTGAAAGACGAATACGCCGCCATTTTGTGGCACACCGACCTCATCGGCGAAACCCGCGATGCGATCGCCGCAGATCTCGGGCTGAATGAAAACGCTTTCCGGGTGAAACTTCATCGGGCCCGCCAGGCCTTGCGAAAACGATTGGAGCAAACCTGCGAGACTTGCCCCCGTCACGGCTTTTTCAAATGCGGATGTCCGACCGCCAAGGCGATCCGGGACCGATTGGCGGCGCTGCGGGCCGCGGCGGGAGAGGGCGGTGAGTGAGGCGCCGTCATGACGGTTTTCCGCCCGCCGAAGTGTAATGCCGCGCCGGTTCTCGCGTCTTTTCATGCATGCGTCGTTCGCCGGCCGGCGCATCCGTTCAGTGCTCACCGCCGGGTCATTTTTGATTCTTTCAACTGCGCGCCCCGCTCAACGCGACCCGGCCGCTCACCATGGAGACCCTTATGACGACGAAAACAGCTTCGAGATCAACCGCGAGCGCGTCGGCGAAAACAGCCGCATCGGGCTCGAGCGCCAAAACGCGCGCCAATGACGGCGACGCAAACGCCAGCTGGGCGCCGGCGGAATTCGGCGCGCCTGATTTCGCAGCGGTTGTCGGCGCGCAGATGGAAGGCGCCAAGGCGATGGGCGAAGTCTCTTCAATGCTCGCGAAAACGGCGCAGGATTTGGCGACGCAGCAGGCCGCTTTTGTCAAATCGACCATGGAGACCATCCAGAAAGCGGCGTCCGGCGCAAGCGAACCGGACTTGAGCGCGCGCCTTGAGGGTCAGAGCGAAACCTATCGCGAGCTGATGGAGGCCTCCGCGCAACATGTCTCCGAAGTTGCCGAAACCGTCGCAAATTGTTGTTGCGATGCGGTCGATCACATCACGGAAGCGGGCACCAGGGCGGCTGAGAAAACCATGAAGAAATCGGGCGCGTAAGGCGAAGCCGCCCCAAACGGAAGGAATAGAAGGATGCCCGACGGAGCGACTTCGACGGCAAGCGCGCTGGATCTCGACAAGACGATGGAAGATCGGCGCAATCCGGGAGCCGGCGTTCATGAGAACGTCGCGCCGCTGGCGGATGCAGATATTCGCGAAGAAGCGGACCCCGGTCCGAACGCCGCCGCGCCGCATGCGGCGGCGTTCGCCGACTTCGTGATCGACGCGGCGCAGCGCCAGATTCTGTTCTGGGACGCGTTGCGTCAGCGCGCCAACAATATGCTTGAGCATGAGCGCGAAGGCCTGCCGCCGCTTTTGAAGTTCAAATATGAAGAGGTCGCTGACGGCGCGGAGTTCGATCCGCCCTCGAACTACAAACTTCTGAAGATCATCGAGGTCGACGACATTTGCCTCGACGATTGTCTCGATCCGGAAAAGCCGCCGGTCATGATCATCGAACCGCGCGCCGGACATGGTCCCGGCATCGGCGGGTTCAAGCGCGACTCCGAAGTCGGGATCGCGCTGCACGAAGGATACCCTGTTTACTTCGTGGTGTTTGAGCCCGATCCGAAGCCGGGTCAGACGCTCGCCGACGTGTTGCATACGTTGCGCCGGTTCGTGGAAATGCTGAAAGCGCTACATGGCGATCGCGCCCCGATCCTTTATGGCAATTGCCAGGGCGGTTGGGCGGCTGCGCTCCTTGCGGCCGATTGCGGCAACGAGGCGGGACCGGTGGTGATGAACGGCTCGCCGCTGTCTTACTGGGCCGGCGAGGCCGGGGCCAATCCCATGCGTCTCGCCGCCGGGTTTCTCGGCGGATCGTGGCTGACGCATTTTATCGGCGATCTCGGCGCCGGCGTCTTTGACGGCGCCTGGCTTGTCCAGAATTTTGAAAATTTGAAACCCGAAGGCGCAATCTGGCGCAAATACGCCGATCTTTATCTCAATGTCGACACGGAGCGTGAGCGGTTTCTTGATTTCGAGCGCTGGTGGAGCGGTTTTTATCGCCTCAGCCGCGAAGAGATGCTGGCGATCGTTGAAAACCTCTTTATCGGCAACAGGCTTGAAAAAGGCGAAGTGGAGCTTTGCGAAGGATGCGCCGTCGATCTTAAAAACATATCGAGCCCGCTTGTCGTGTTCGCTTCCTATGGCGACAATATTACGCCGCCGCATCAGGCGTTGGGCTGGATTCCAGCCGTCTATCCGACAACGGAAGACCTGAAAGCGGCCGGGCAGCGCATCGTTTATTTGATCAATCGCCATGTGGGCCATCTCGGGATTTTTGTTTCCGCCAAGGTTGCGCGCTTCGAACACCGCGCGATCCTGGAAAACATGGGAGATGTCGAATCTCTTGAGCCCGGCCTCTACGAAATGCGGATCGACAATCCGACCGGCGATCCGGATTGCGAGCGCGATCAGTATACGGTGCGCTTTGAGCCGCGCCGGGTCGAGGACTTGCATTTCGAAACGCCGAATGAAGCGTTTGAAAAGGTCCACGCCGTTTCAGAAACGATGGAAGGTTTCTACGCCAAATTCATGAGCCCGTTCGTGCGCGCCTGGGCGAGCCCGATGATCGCCGAGGCGCTTAAATGGGCGCATCCGATGCGGGCCTCGCGCTATCTTTATTCGGAAAAACTCAACCCCTTCATGTCGGTGGTCGCGACTGCGGCGGAACTGGCGGAAAAGTCTCGTTCGCGTCTCGATGAGAAGAACCCTTACCGGCAGGCGGAACGCCGCGCCGCCGATGACATCGAAGCAAGCATCAAGCGTTGGCGCATGGCGCGGGACGCAGCCGGCGAACAGGCGTTTGACGCGCTCTATAACTGGACCGCGCCGACGGCCCTGCAACCGTTCCTTCCGGCCGCTCAATCCGGGACGGGGAAAGACTAGGCGTGCGTGCGATGAGCGTGACAGCCATTCAGGATACCGGCGCAGCAGGGTCCTTCCCCATTGCCGATGGCGACGGGGCGCCCTCCGCCGCAGCGCGTGAAGAAACTTTGCTGACGCTCAATTGCGGCTCGTCGAGCCTTAAATTTGCGGTCTTTGCGCTGGACGAGGAGCCGCGCCGGCTTGTTCGCGGCGACGTCGTCCGTATTGGCGGCGACGACAGCCAATTGCACATCGCCGATGCTGCTGGGGCCGTTGTCGCTGAGGAGAAGAGCTCTTGCGTCAATCATCCGGCGGCGCTCGATTGGGCGATAACGCGGCTTGAAACGCTCGCCGATCTCGGCGCGATCGGCCATGTCGGCCATCGGGTGGTTCATGGGGGTCCCGATTGCGATTGTCCGAAACCGGTTACGGCGCAGCTCGAAGCCTATTTACGGCGGTTAACGCCCCTGGCGCCGCTTCATTTGCCGGCGAACCTGGAAGGGATCGTCGCGGCGCGGCTGCGATTGCCGCGGGCGCGGCACATCGCCTGTTTCGACACCGCGTTTCATCAAACGGCGCCGGCGCTCGCGCGCACGACAGGCCTGCCGCGTAAGATCGAGGGTAAGGAAATCCGTCGATATGGCTATCACGGACTATCCTATGAATTTATTGTCGACCATATAGAGCGAACGGAGGGCGAAGAGGCTGCGAAAGTCTCAATGATTGTCGCCCATCTCGGCGCCGGCGCGTCGATGGCGGCGATCTCGAATCGTCAGAGCGTCGATACGACCATGGGATTCTCAACGCTTTCCGGGTTGCCCATGGCGACGCGCTGCGGCGATCTTGATCCGGGTCTCATCTTGTATCTCCTCCGAGAAAAAAAGATGTCCGCCGATGCGCTCCAGGCCTTGCTGTACGAGCAGTCGGGGCTCCTGGGGATGTCGGGGCTCAGCGGCGACATGGAGACGCTGCTGACGGCGCTTAACGATGCGGATGCGTGCGACGCCATCAACTTTTTCTGTTTTCAGGCGCGGAAGCGTATCGGCGCGCTTGCGGCGTCTATGGGCGGCGTCAGGCGCATCGTCTTTACCGGCGGGATTGGCGCCAATGCGCCCGAGATCCGCGCGCAAATTTTAAGACCGCTTGAAGCGCTGTTGCCGCTGCGTCTCGATACTGAACAAAATGAAAGCGGCGGTCCGCGAGTTTCAAAGGATGAGTCCCTGATCAGGTTGGATGCAATCCATACGGATGAAGAGCAGGTGATCGCGCGTCATATTGCAGCGTTCGCCCGCGGAGAAGGCGCCATGACGCGAAAACATCAATGACGAAGACGCTCGAAAGCCTTGATGACCTGTTCGTGTTGACCGAAGACGCGCCGCCCTTGCGCGTCGGCGTCGTTCGCGCTGAGCAGCAAGCGGTCCTCGAAACCGTGCGCGACGCCAAGGCGCGCGGGCTCATTGAACCGCTCCTCATTGGCGATCCCGACGAGATTGTCGAGATCGGCCGGAAGGTGGGCCTTGAAGTTGATGCGGATACGGTCGCGGCGGCCTGGTCGGAAGAACAGGCGGCGGCGACGGGCGCCGGACTTCTCGGCGGCGGCGGCGTCGACACGTTGATGAAAGGGCGCATCCACACGGATGTCTTCATGAAGGCGCTGTTAAGCGCGAGTGCGAGCTTGCGCATCCCGGGCAGGCGCGTCAGTCATGTCTTTATTGCCGACATACCGGCTTATCCGCGATTGCTGGCGATCACGGACGCGGCGGTCAATATTGCGCCGGACCTGACGGCCAAGGCGCAAATCCTGCAGAATGCGATCGATGTGATGCGAGGGATCGGCGTCGAGCGCCCGAAAGTAGCCATTCTCTCCGCCATCGAAACCGTCAATGTGCTGATCGAATCGACTACCGACGCGGCGGCGCTTTCAGTGATGGCGCGGCGCGGTCAGATCAGGGACGCGGATGTCGACGGGCCGCTCGCTTTTGACAACGCGGTCTCCATCAAAGCCGCCGAAGTCAAAGGCCTTGTCTCGCCGGTCGCGGGCGCCGCCGACATTGTCCTCACCCCCGATCTCGTTTCCGGCAATATTCTCGCCAAGAACCTTGAATATCTGGCGGGCGCGACGCTCGCCGGCCTGGTTGTCGGCCTTAAAGCCCCTGTTGTTTTGTCTTCACGCGCCGATCCCCCGCCGGCGCGTCTGGCGGCGCTGGCGCTCGCCCGAATGCTGGCGCGGCCAAAACCTGACCGCCAATTGCGCCCGGTTTCCGAGGAACCGGACGACGCCGACGATGACTGCTGTGCGCCCATGCCGGAGGAAGCCTGTTTTCCGAGGGCGGGCGCCTGATGGATCAGCGGACCGAGATCATAAACGTCGCTTCGCGGTCTCCATCCGAGCCGCCGTCCTTTGACCGCGCCGTGGATGCGGCGATCGGGAGGGTCACCGGCGGGGTGTCGCCGACGGCGCTCGCGCTCGCCTATACGGATTGGGCGCTCCATTTGTCGAAATCCGTCGATGCGCAGGCCGATCTCGTAAACTC
>CAYWWL010000124.1:0-6279 GCA_964461925.1 uncultured Caulobacterales bacterium
GCTTTCGAGATCCGACGCGCCGTCTTCCTTTGCTGTCCGCGCCTTGCGCAACGAGGCGGGAATGACGTGGCTATTCTCGGGGTGGTAGTTGTCACCTGGACCATAAAGGTTGGTCGGCATGGCCGAAATAAAGTCCGCCCCGTGCTGCTTGCGATAGGCCTGGCACAATTTGATGCCGGCGATTTTCGCGATTGCGTACCATTCATTGGTCGGCTCAAGCGGGCCCGTAAGCAGTTGATCTTCGTCGATCGGCTGTTTGGCCATCCGCGGGTAGATGCAAGACGAGCCGAGGAACAACAGTTTTTCGACTCCCGCCGCGAACGCGCCGTGGATCACGTTCGACGCGATCATCAGGTTTTCATACAAAAATTCAGCGGGGTAGGTGTCGTTGGCGTAAATGCCGCCGACTTTGGCCGCCGGAATGAACACCGCGTCCGGCTTGGTCTCCATGAGCCATTCATGGGTCTGGGCTTGGTTCGTGAGGTCGACCTCTGAGCGCGCGACTGTAAGAATGTCGGCGCAGTTCTCGGCGCTAAGGCGACGCACTAGGGCTGATCCGACCATGCCCCGGTGGCCCGCGACCCAGACGCGCTTGCCTTCAAGCGAATAGATTTTGTGAGCGCTCATTCACTAGCCTACTGATTTATCGCGTCGACTTCTGCAAGGTCGGCGGCGACCATTTCTTTCACCAGATCGTCAAACGAAATCTTGTGCTCCCAGCCGAGGACTTGTTTCGCCTTCGATGGATCCGACAATAACAGGTCGACTTCCGTCGGGCGGAAATACCGTGGATCGATGCGCACGAGGGCGGCGCCAGTTTCAGCGTTGACGCCGGTTTCATCGACGCCTTCGCCGCGCCATTCCAACGGCATGCCGATCAGCGCGAAGGACTTCTCGACGAATTCGCGGACCGAGTGGGTTTCGCCGGTGCCGAGGACGAAATCGTCAGGCTGGTCATGTTGGACGATCCGCCACATGCCTTCGACATAGTCCCTGGCGTGGCCCCAGTCGCGTTTTGCGTCGAGATTGCCAAGATACAGTTCCGATTGCAGACCGCGGGCGATCCGGGCGACGGCGCGCGTGATCTTGCGGGTCACGAAGGTTTCGCCGCGGACTGGGCTTTCATGGTTGAACAAGATGCCGTTCGAGGCGTGCATGCCGTAGGCTTCGCGATAATTGACGGTGATCCAATACGCATAAAGCTTGGCCGCGGCATAAGGGCTGCGGGGGTAGAATGGCGTCGTTTCCCGCTGCGGCGTTTCCTGGACAAGGCCATAAAGCTCGGAGGTCGACGCCTGATAGAAGCGCGTTGTCTTTTCGAGCCCGAGAATTCTGATGGCTTCCAAGATCCGCAGCGTGCCGACGGCGTCGGAGTTAGCCGTGTATTCCGGGGTTTCGAAGCTCACCTGGACGTGGGATTGGGCGCCGAGGTTGTAGATCTCGTCAGGCTGGGTCTCTTGAACGAGGCGGATCAAATTGGTCGAATCCGTTAGGTCGCCGTAATGCAAGAAGAATTTCGTCTCGGGGTCATGAAAATCGGTGAAAATGTCGTCCACGCGCGCCGTGTTGAAGGACGAAGACCGGCGCTTTACGCCGTGCACAATGTAGTCTTTTTCCAATAGGAGCCGCGCCAGGTACGATCCGTCCTGTCCCGTTACGCCGGTAATTAGGGCGACCTTCTTGCTCATCCTCTGCTCCTCACTTCGATTCGGCGCCATTCCGGCGATCTGAGCTAGCGGTCATCAACCTTATTTTCCGCAGTTGCGCAACCCTGGGGCGTCGCCGCCGTCCCGGGGGGGGCGACGGACTGGAGCGTCCTCCGGCTATTGATCTATTTGCTCGCTCTGTCGCTGTGTCTGCGAGGGGCGAGGATAAAGCGGCTTTCGATTTCTTTTGCAGGCCCGGAACATGACGCGCCGACCATTTTTGGGGCGCGGTCTAGCGCGCGCACGGGGCTGACTTGTAGAAAACGTTTTTCAGCGCCAGATCTTCGCTCCGAGGGCCCTGGCGCCCGCCGCCGCGGTCGACGCGCCACAACCCAAAATCGATGCGCATGTCAGTTTCCAGGAATATGGGGCGCACGTCTGAGTGGAGTGCGACGTCGTTCGATCTCCCATGTCACGAAAATCATCGCTAAAGCGAAAGATAGATAAATTCCTGCATGAAGAATTAGCGACAAATTAGATTACTCGGCGTTAAGAAATTGACCAAATGGCCTCATCATGCGATGTCGAATGTAGGGGAATTGGTGGATGGAAGCGACGCAGTTGTGGGGCGTCGCCTCTAATAAAAAGCGAATTGTCAGAACAAAGATTGTATGTCCCCCATGCAATCTGCTTTGACGAGCCGTGCGGCTCGATGGCGTCGGTTACCGCGACGCCAGACGAGAACGCTGCGTGTCGGCGTCGAGCCCCCCGGATTCGCTAGTGTCGAGTTGTGCGCATGGGCGCACCATATTGGGGAGGAAAGCAGCGATGAGACACCTGCTTTTACTGGCGCCGGCCGTTTTCTTATTGGCCGCTTGCGCCGAAGAGACGTCGTCTGGATCGTCGCAGAACATTTCGCGGGATCCGGAGGGCCGAGACCGCGCGATCAATCAGCGTCAAAACCCAAACTTCACGCCGCTGGTGGATGGACGAAGCGTCCGGCGGTTCGACGGATCAGAGAATAATGAGACGAACACGGATTGGGGCGCAACCTTCATCCAACTACGTCGCCTTGGGCCGGTTGATTACGCGGACGGCATCAGTGCGTTAGCAGGTCCGTTGCGGCCAAGCGCTCGCGCGATCAGCAATGGCGTTAACGACCAGGCCGGCGCCGATATTCCGAACGCATTCGGGACGACGGACTTTCTCTGGCAGTGGGGGCAGTTCCTCGACCATGATTTGGACCTTACTGACGGCGTATTGGACACCGGTCCGAACGGCCGAGACTTCGATATTCCGGTGCCGGCCGGCGATCCGTTCTTCGATCCGGCCAGCGCCGGCGACAAGGTGATTGAATTTAATCGCGCTCTGTTCGATCCCGCCACGGGAGATTCGGTGGTCAATCCGCGTCAACAAGAAAATGAGATCACGGCATGGATCGACGCGTCGAACGTATACGGATCGAGTGACGAGCGCGCCGAGGCGCTGCGCGTCGGGCCAAACAGCCCATTCTTGTTGTTGGATGACGAAGGGCTGCTGCCGCGCAACGTCGATAATCTGCCAAACGCAAACGGACCGGCGCCGATCCCGACGGCCTTGTTCCTCGCCGGGGACGTGCGCGCCAACGAACAAGTTGGCCTCACCGCCATGCATACCTTGTTCGTGCGGGAACATAACCGGTTGGCGATCGAGGTTATGATCAGCTTCCCGGATTTTACGCCGGAGGAAGTGTATTTGGTCGCGCGTCGACTGGTCGGCGCGGAAATGCAGAAGATCACTTACCGGGAATTCTTGCCGGCCTTGCTTGGACCGAACGCGATCCCGCCATATGCCGGCTATCGGCCTGACGTAGACGGGTCGATCATCAACGAATTCTCGGTCGCTGCGTTTCGCTTTGGCCATAGCGCGCTAAACCCGTTCCTGCTGCGGCTCGATGCGACGGGGGCAGTGATCCCCGAAGGCAACTTGGCGCTGCAGGGCGCTTTCTTCAACGCGAACCTGATCCTGACGGACGGCGATGACATCGATCCGATCTTGCGCGGTCTGGCGACGCAGCTGCACCAGCGTATCGACCCAAAAATCATCGGTGACGTGCGCAATTTCCTATTCGGTCCGCCGGGATCCGGCGGGCTTGATTTGGCGTCGCTGAACATCCAGCGCGGTCGCGACCATGGCGTGCCGTCTTATAACGACATGCGCGCGGCGCTTGGGCTGGCGCGCGCCGCGGACTTTGACGACGTCACTTCAGATATCGACCTCCAGAACGCGCTCGCAGCGACCTATGGCACCGTCGACGACGTCGATCTGTGGGTGGGCGGCTTGGCGGAGGATCCGCTGACGGCGGAAGGATCGCAGTTGGGCGAATTGTTCCGCACGATCCTAATCCGCCAATTCACCGCGCTCCGCGACGGCGATCGCTTTTGGTACGAACGCGATCTGTCGAATTTTGAAAAGCAGATTATCGACGGGATTACGCTCGCCGACATTATTCGCGCCAATACCGGCATTGGCGCGGAGCTTCAGGACGACGTTTTCCGCGCGCCCTAGAGCTTAATCGGGCTGATCCTAGGAACGACGCCGCGGGAGACCGCGGCGTTTTCCCTTTGCATTTGTGGTGGGCGGAATTATTGATGAGCTGCGCTCAATTGAGACGCTGTTCAGAGAAGCATTAATGCCGCCACAATTTTCGATCTCGGTGCCGATCGGCGCGTACCATCCTCTTTTGCGCGATTGTCTCGCCAGCCTCGCCATGCAGAATCCATCGCCCAATGTCGCTTTGCTCGACGCTTCCGGCGACCCCCGGGTGGCCGCCGTTGCTGACGAGTTCGACCATTTAATCAAATACCGCCGCCATGGGCCCGACGCAGGTCAGACGGACGCCATCATCGAAGGTTGGCGCGAGGTCGAAGGCGATATCCTCGGCTGGCTGAACGCCGACGATGCGCTCTATCCCGGCGCTCTACAGATCGCCGCGGCGGCGTTTGAGCGCGATGCTGATCTTGGCGTCATTTATGGACATAGCGTCATCGTCGATGACGATTTTGAGGTCACGGGTTACCATTGGGCCGTCGCGCCGCCGAGCGAAGCATTGCTCTACGGCGATATCATCAGCCAGCCGTCATGTTTTTTCCGGCGGTCTTTGTGCGACGAGGTGGGCGGGCTCAACCGCGATCTGCATTACACGATGGATTGGGACCTGTGGGTTCGGTTCTGGCGCGCCGGCGCTAAATTTGAGTACACCGAGGAAGTATTGTCCCGTGTGCTCTGGACGAAGGACGCGAAGACTGGCGGCTTTGGCCGCGCGCGTCGGGCCGAGCTAGCGCGCATCATCGACATGAACGACGACCCCATTCGAGGACTGAAAAGCCGGATTGGCTTTGGTTTGCACTATTTGTTCGAATATTTAATGCCGGCGTCTCTTGCAAAACCGCTGCGACGCGCGCTTGCGCCTTCTTCGGCGGAGAAATGCGGACTTGGCAGAAACGGCGAAATCGCTGAGGTCGCAATTATTCAGCTTACGCACTATAACGCCGAGCCGGTGCGCGCCGTCCGGGCGACGCTGGAAAGCGGCGCGGTGCGCGTCGACAGCGACGCGCAAGCGGATGTTCGCTCCGTCGATGACGGCGTTGAACTGCGCCTCTCAACGCCTCTTCAACCAGGCAAAGTGTTCGAGTTGTCGCTCAAGAATGACGGTCAAACGCCGGCGATGCTGCGCTCCGTCGCATTGCTGTCAGCGCCGCATCCCCGATAGCTCTGCGCGCCCGAAAATCGCCGTCGCGTTAGCCTATCAGCGAGGCAGGCTCGCATCGTCGACATACCGGCTCGGCGTCGCGAGCGATCGCGACAAGACCGCCTTGAACAGACCGCCAGACTGGGGCCATTTTTCGAGCGCCCGTTCTGACGCGCCGACCGCGGCGCTCGTGACGTAAATGGCGTCATCGACGAAGTTGAGGCTTGTCGGGCGTTTCGCGGGCACAGGGATGCGCTCAAGGGGCGCGCCGTCGGGCGAGAACCGTTGCACCGCCGCGCCATCCCAAAAGGCGATCCAAAGACATCCTTCGGCGTCGACTTCCATGCCGTCGGGGTGGCCGTCCTCGGCGGCGAAGCTCAAAAACTCGGTGAGCGGTCCTAGCGACGTGCCGTCGGTTTCCGCCACGAACACTTTTTGCGTCAGGGAATCCGTCAGATAGACGCGGCCGCGATCGACGTCGAACGTCGGGCCATTGCAGATATGAAATCCGTCCACCAATCGTGACATGGCGCCGTCAGGCGCCAATCGCCACCACGATCCTGATTTAAGGCCGCGCTCCTTGTCATCCATGGTGCCGGCCCAATAGCCGCCGGCTGGATCAGCCTTGCCGTCGTTAAAGCGATTGTCAGGCAGGTCCGACTCCGGATCGCCGAACGGCGTGAACGTTGGACCGCCATTGTCGAATGCGAGCCGCCCGAACCCTTCTTTATGCGCGCAGATGAAGCCGCCGCTTTGCGCGAGCGCCAAGGAACTGATCACCGCCGGCGCTTGAAACGTTTCGCGTTCGTTCGATTGAATGTTCAGCCGATGGATTTCGCCGCCCTTAATGTCGAGCCAATAGAAGAGCCCGTCCCGCGGGACGGGCTCTTCTATTGGCTCGAC
>CAYWWL010000125.1:0-6228 GCA_964461925.1 uncultured Caulobacterales bacterium
TCCGCGGCGGCCACATTGGCGAGGATCATGAATTCCTCGATCAGTCGGTGCGCGTCGAAGCGTTCGCGCTTTTCAATGTGCGCCACCGCGCCGTTCTTGTCGAAGACGATGCGGCGCTCGGGCAGGTCGAGGTCGAGGGGCGCGCGCTTCTCGCGTTCGCGCCAGCGCGCTTCAAACGCCGCCTTAAGGGCGCGCAGGGCGTCGTCCACCGGGCCGAAGCCAGACTGGTCGTGCATGCGCGATTGCGCGTCTTCATAGCTGAGGCGCGCATGGGAACGCATTAGGCCGCGCATGAAACGATGTTTTAGTTTTCGTCCGTCAGCAGATAGTTTCATCTCGACGGCGAGGCAGGATCGATCGACGCCTTCGCGCAACGAGCAAAGATCGTTCGACAATTTCTCCGGCAGCATCGGCACGACGCGATCGGGCAAGTAGACCGAGTTGCCGCGATTGCGCGCCTCCGCGTCGAGGGCGGATCCAGGGCGAACGAACCAGCTGACGTCGGCGATGGCGACGACGACGACGAACCCGCCGGCGTTTTTGGGATCGTCGTCTTCGACGGCGTAGACCGCGTCGTCGTGATCCTTCGCGTCGGCGGGGTCGATCGTGATCAGGGCGATATTGCGCAGGTCTTCGCGATCGCCGAGCCCTGGCGCGCGGGCTTTTTCCGCTTCGGCGAGAACTGCGTCGGGCAAGTCGACAGGAATGCGGTGGCTGGCGAGGGCGATAAGGGAGAAGGAGTCTTGATCGTCGATATGGCCCGCGATCTCGCGGACCCGCCCTCGGGTGGCGAGGCCGCCGCGGCGCGGCGCGGTTTCGACCCAAACGAGGTCGCCGTCTTTGGCGCCCCTGGCGTCACGTTTGTCGATCGTGATCTTATTGCGCGCGCGACGCTCCACCGGCGTTGCGACGCCGCCGAAATTCGCCGATTTGAACACCGCGAGAAATTTATGCGCCCCCTGATCAATTGGTTTGATGACTTTGGCGGCGTAACCTTCGTCGCCGACGGCGCTGAGCCGCGCTAATAGTCGATCGCCGACGCCGGGGGAGGGTTTCGTGCGGTCGGCCTCGCGCCGGGACAGGCGGATCATTGGCGGGTTCGATTCGCCGCGCCAATTCGACGGCATGCACACAAGGTCGCCATCGTCGTCCACCGACATTACGTCGATCGGCAACACAGGGGGCAGAGCGCCTTGTGGGCGATGCCGCTTGCGCGCGTCTTTCTCCAAGAGGCCTTCTTCCTCCATTTCCTTCAGCAACCGGCGTAGATCCGCGCGGGCGTCGCCGCGCACGCCAAAGGCGCGCGCAATGTCGCGGCGACTGGCGGTCGCGGGACTTTGGGCGAGATAGTCGAGGATGGCTTTTTTAGACGGCAGCGTCGGGGCTTTGCGCGACACGTGGTCTCCACTTCAATTTCACGATAGCGCCCATAGCACGGATTAGCGGCGATCGGAAATCGAACGGCCCATAGGCCCTATTGCAAAGGGTTGATCGGGCGTCCGTCGACGAGGATTTCATAATGCAGATGGACGCCCGTGGCGTTGCCGGACTTGCCGGTCCAACCAATTACCGTTCCGGATTTGACCCGGTCGCCGGCGCGCAAATTTTCCGCCGCTCGCGACAAATGGGCGTAGCGCGTGGCGACGCCATTACGATGATCGAGGGTCACGGTAAGGCCATACCCGCTGGAGCGCTTGATCGCGATGACCCGGCCGCCGCCGGCGGCGAGGATCGGCCGCGGCGTTCGCGTGGAAATATCGAGCCCCTCATGCATGCGGCCCGCGCCGCCCCGGCGCGGCCCGAACGCCGACGATAAGCAGCCTTCAACGGGTTTGCGCAAAAGCCGCGCGCCACGCACGGTCGTGGTGGCGGTGAAACCTTGCACATGTCCGGCATTATCGGTTCGGGGAGCGTTAGCGACGCTTAGGCCGCGACACACCGACAGCGCGCCGCGCCCACCGTCTGCGCCGTCCGCCTGTTGCGATAGAGGCGCGGACACGCACCCGGCGACCAGGGCGAGGAGCGACAAGAGGGCGATACGCGACATACAAACCATAGGCGTTCGGCGACATATTGTTGGCCGCCATTATCGACCGTCATCTCGGCGATCAGGCGCATCCATCATTCAGGGTCGATCATGATCACACAGTTTTGCTGCCGAAACGGTAAATGAAAAGACCGCAATTGTCGCCAATAGCCGTTCACGCCAATCCCAGGCGACGCTCGGCTTATCGACGGCCGATCAGATCCCATTTGTTGCCATAAAGGTCGCGGAACACGGCGACTTTGCCGAACGCCTCGTTACGCGGGGTTTCGATAAAATCGACCCCTGCGGCGAGATAGGCTTGATAATCGCGGTCGAAATCGTCGGTTTCGAGGAACAGAAACACCCGGCCGCCGCTTTGGTCGCCGATCGCCGCGGCCTGGGTTTCGGACGAGGCCTTGGCCAATAGCAGCGCGCAACCGTCGCCGCCGGGCGGCGTCACCCGCACCCAGCGCTTCTCCGGCGACAGGGCGGTGTCTTCGGCGAGGACGAAACCGAGCGTGTCGACAAAATAGGCGATCGCTTCGTCATAGTCGCGAACGAGCAGGGCGAGGGCGGACAGCCTTTGGGCCATAGCGGTTCCTTTTCGGGTGGATCGGCGTTCTTAGTGGATAGGCGTTCTTGGGCGGCCCTTGCTCAGAGCTATAGCGGGGCTTCCATATAGATCACGCCGTCGATCGGGTTGTCATAATATTCGTCGATCTCGACGAAACCGAGCTCGCGATAGATCGCGATCGCCGCTTCCAGGCGGGGTAGGGTGTCGAGCCGCATGGCGGAGAACCCGAACCCGCGAGCATTGTCGAGCAGGCGCCGGCACAATGCGCGGCCAAGGCCGAGCCCCTGGAAGGCGGGCCGGGCGTAGAGCCGTTTCATCTCGCAAATTCCCTGGCCAAGATCTTTCAGGCCGATCGCGGCCGCCGCTTCGCCGTCGACTCGGGCGAGCAGCAACTGCTTATAGATCGCCGGAAACGTATCCATCTCGGCATCGAACCCCTGAAAGCAGAGGTTTTCGTCGAGATAATCCGCATACTCAATAAATAGCCGTTTAACCGCCGCCACGTCCTCGGGCGACGTCGCTTCAGCGATGTCGATGCGCGGCGGTGACGCCATAGCGCGGTTATCCTACTCCTCGGCGTCGGCTTTAGGCGCGGCTTTTTTGGTCGCCTTTTGGGCGGCGGTCTTTTTCGTCGCTTTCTTAGTCGCGGCTTTTTTCGTGGTCGCCTTTTTCGTCGCTTTCTTGGCGGTCTTCTTGGTCGCGGCTTTTTTCTTGGTCGCCTTCTTTTTGGTCGCTTTTTTCTTAGTCGGTTTTTTCTTCTCGCGTTCGGCGATCAACTCCACGGCCTGTTCTAGGGTCACTTCGTCCGGGCCCGTGCCTTTCGGCAAGGTGGCGTTGGTCTTCTGGTGCTTGACGTAAGGCCCATAGCGTCCGTCCATGACATTGACCGGATCGCCGGTCTCAGGATGGGCGCCAAGCTCGCGCAATGGTTTCGCCGCCTGTCCTCGGCCGGCTCTCGGATTGGCGCGTTTCTCCTCGATCAAGGCTACCGCGCGGTTAAGTCCAATCTCGAACAATTCCTCTACGTCCGGGACATTGGCGTAAAGCTTGACGTGGCGCACATAAGGACCAAAGCGGCCGAGATTGGCTTCGATTTTCTCGCCGTCGTCGGGATGGACGCCGACGACCCTAGGCAGCGACAACAGTTTCAGGCCGCGCTCAAGGTCGATGTCCTCCACCTTCCACCCTTTCGGCAGGCCGGTGCGGCGCGGTTTTTCTTTCGATTCCTTGTCCTCCTCGCCGAGCTGAACGTAGGGGCCGAAACGGCCGATGCGCAAAAGAACGTCAAGCCCGGTTTCCGGATCAAGGCCGAGGTTTTTGTCGCCGGATTGCGCGGCGTCTTCTTCGGACGCCGATAATTGCCGCGTGTGCTGACATTCAGGATAGTTCGAGCAGCCGATGAAAGCGCCGAATTTCCCGGTCTTCAGGGATAAGCGGCCGTCGGCGCAAGCAGGACATTTGCGCGGGTCCGATCCGTCTTCCTTCGCCGGGAAGATCAGCGGGCCGAGGGATTCGTTGAGGGCGTCGAGCACCTGCGAGATCCGCAGGTCCGCCGTGGCGTCGACGGTGGCGTGGAAGTCGCGCCAAAACTCCTCGAGGAATTTCTTCCAATCAACTTCGCCATTGGAGATCTCGTCGAGGGTCTCTTCAAGATTGGCGGTGAAATCGTACTCGACATAGCGGCGGAAGAAATTCTCCAAGAAGGCGGTGACGATCCGCCCTTTGGAATCCGGGATGAAGCGATTTTTCTCCAACGCCACATAGTCGCGATCCTGCAGCGTCGAGAGAACCGATGCCGGGCTCCTCCAGTTTCTTCACCAATGAGGCTTCGGAATAGCGCGGCGGCGGCTGGGTGAAATGCTGTTCGGCCTTGGCGTCCTTCGCCTCCGCGCCGGCGCCCTGACGGACCTTCGGCAATACGCCGCCATTGTCGTCGCCAACGGGATCGTCCCGGCCTTCTTCATAAAGTTTCAAGAAGCCGTCAAAGGTGACCACGGATCCCGTGGCGCGCAAGCCGGTCATTTTGTCTGTCGACAGAATATCGATCGTGGTCTGTTCGAGCCGCGCCGATTCCATTTGGCTCGCCATCGCCCGCTTCCAGATGAGTTCGTAGAGCCGGCGCTGGCCGTCGTCGAGCCGCGACAGGTCTTGCGGTCGCCGCGCGAACGAAGTGGGGCGAATACATTCGTGGGCTTCCTGTGCGTTCTTTTGCTTAGTCTTATACATGCGCGGCTTTTCCGGCAGATAGTTCTCGCCGAATTCGCCCTTGATGGCGCCGCGCAATTGCCCAAGGGCTTCGGGCGCCATGTCGACGCCGTCGGTCCGCATATATGTGATAAGGCCGGTGGTCTCGCCGCCAATGTCGATGCCTTCATAGAGGCGCTGGGCCGTTTGCATGGTGCGGGAGGCGGAGAAGCCAAGTTTGCGCGCCGCTTCTTGCTGCAAGGTCGAAGTGGTGAACGGCGGCGGCGGGTTGCGTTTCGTCGGTTTGGCCTCCACCGCGTCGATGGCGAAAGACGCCGCGTCGATCGCCGCGCGCGCCGCCATGGCGCTGGCCTCGTCGGCGAGGCTGAATTTTTTTAGTTTCTCGCCCTGGTGGGTGACTAGGCGCGCTTCAAACGGCGCGCTTGCTTCCGATGACACTTGGGCGGCCACCGACCAATATTCCTGGGCGGTGAATTGCTCGATTTCAATTTCCCGCTCGCAGATCAAGCGCAGCGCCACCGATTGCACCCGTCCGGCTGACCGCGCGCCGGGCAATTTGCGCCACAACACTGGCGAGAGAGTGAAGCCGACCAGATAATCGAGGGCGCGGCGGGCGAGGTAAGCGTCGACCAGGGCCTGGTCGATGTCGCGCGGTTGGGCGATCGCTTCCTGTACGGCCTTTTTCGTGATGGCGTTAAACGCGACCCGCTGCACCGGCACGCCCTTAAGCGCCTTTTTCTGATTGAGAACGTCGAGAATATGCCAGGAAATCGCTTCGCCTTCGCGATCCGGGTCAGTGGCGAGGATCAGACCGTCTGAGCCTTTCACGGCATTTGCGATTTCCGTCACGCGCTTGCGCGAGCCGGCGTCGAGCTCCCACGTCATGGCGAAGTCTTGGTCTGGATCCACTGACCCGTTCTTCGACGGCAGGTCTCGAATGTGCCCGTAGGAGGCCAAGACCTTATAGGCCGAGCCCAAATACTTGTTGATGGTCTTCGCCTTGGACGGCGACTCGACGATGACGACTTGCATGAGCGGCTATTTCTCCAGGGCGGCGCTGCCCGAACTCGAGTGACGGCGGCGGAACGTGCGTCGTTCTCCCTATTTCTGTCAACCTAGTGGTGTGAAGCTGCTTCAATCGAGGGTTGCGAACGTCTGAATAATATCGCAAAAGGTGTGAATCGCCATTCTGAAAGGGGATGGGTTTGTCAGATAAGACTGAGCCGATGACGCGCAAGGACGCCATGGAGCGACATTCGTCACGCGATTATCGCGGACCGCGTAGATTCACGCCGAAAGAAACGCTCGAATATATGCATGACCTGTTGGTTCAGCTCGAGATGATGGCCGACGCCATCAATCATCTGGAGCTGCGGGGCCACCTAAGGGCGTCCTTGGACGCGGCGGAATCGACCTTAGATCG
>CAYWWL010000126.1:0-6202 GCA_964461925.1 uncultured Caulobacterales bacterium
TTGAAAATCGATTTGGGTCTTCTGCGAACAGTTGACGCATCTCGACGTCACGCATTGCTTTCCTCACCGCCGCGCTTGGCTTGATTTTGTCGCCCGCTCAAATGGCGGTCGCGCAGGGCGGCGACACAGAACGCGAGCGCCTGCGCGAGATCGAGCGGCGCCTCGAGGATCGCCGTCGGGAAGAAGCGCGGCTCCGCGACGAAGCGAAAGAAAAAGCGCGAGAAGTCGAAGCCCTGCGCAAGAACATGATCGACACCGCGGATGCGCTGCAAAGCGCGGAACGACGGATCGTCGGGATAACTGAGGAGCTGGAGTCGCTGGAATCCGAAGAAGCGGCGCTCACCGCCTCCCTTAACGAACAAAGGGAACATCTCGGTGATATTCTTGGTGCGTTGCAATCTCTTGAACGATCCCGCCCGCCGGCGCTTTTGGTGTCGCCGGACGACTCGGTGACCGCGGCCCGCGCCGCCATGTTGTTGGCGGACGCAGCGCCGGAACTGAAAGCCAAAGCCGACGAACTGCAAGCCGCGATCCAACGTCTGGCGGCGGTGCAGACTGCGCTCGCTGAAGAACGCGCCCAATTCGAAAAAACTAATGAGGAAATTGGCGCCCGGCGTCAGGTTCTCGCCGACCTGCTTCGATCTAAACAACGCGAGCGCTCCGTCGCCGAGCGGTTAGCGCAAGCGGCCCAGGGCGAAACCGCCGCCTTAGCGGCGAGAGCCTCAACCCTGCGCGGCGTCCTCACGCGGCTGGAACGGCTGGCGCGATCGATCGTGCCGCGCCTTAAGCCCACTCCCAACGCGCCCCAGGATGGTACGAAACCGGTCGCGCCGAGGCGTGCGCCATCCTTGCGCTACGCCCCGAAAAAAGCGTTTTCGCTAGCGAAAGGATCCCTACGCCCTCCAGTGGTTGGCGATATCATTGGCCGTTTTGGCGAGGCGAAGCCCGACGGCGGCAAATATGACGGCGTGCGATTCGTCACCGCCGACGACGCAATCGTCACCGCGCCCTATGACGCCAGCGTCGAATTCGCGCAATTCTGGCCGGGGACCGGCAATCTAATGGTGTTAAACGTCGGATCCGACTACCATGTCTTGCTGATGGGCGTCGGGTCATTCCTGGTCAATGAGGGGCAAACCGTCGCGGCGGGCGAGCCGGTGGCGGTGATGTCCGGCGGCGCAGTCAATTTAGACCTGGAAATAAGGAAGGCGCGCGAGCCTGTTAACCCGGCATTGTGGCTGATGCGCAAGACTGGTGGGTAACGCGAGATAACGGTTTATCGCAAAGCCGAGGGAGACCGTCGGAAAAACCGCCACTTTGATTGATGGAAGATCAATTTGCCGCTTAGAATGACGGATCGGCGCACGTTTATCGCGTCTTAACCAACACAGCCGCATGGCTGTCGATGACCGGGCGACGCTGCGACGCCGCCGAACCAGCGCCAAAGGCGCGACTATTTGTGAAGGTGTGAACGACTATGAGAAACCCGCAAAAGAAACCATCCGCGAGACGTTCTCCTGCGCTGATGATTTTCGCCAGTGCGCTAGGCGGCTCCTTGGTGACGGCGGCGGTGATGACCGCCGGGGTGGCTCGACCGAATATTTCCGCCGACACGTTCCGCCAACTCGATCTGTTTGGCGAAGTCTTCGAACAGGTTCACGCGAATTACGTTGAATCGCCTGACGATAGCGATCTGATCAAGGGCGCCATCGACGGCATGATGAGCGAACTCGACCCGCATTCGAACTACTTATCGTCGGACGATTTTGAACGAATGCAAGAACAAACCCGAGGCAGTTTCGCAGGCCTGGGCATTCAAGTGGTCATGGACACCGAGGGCGACGACGCTGGCTTCGTCAAAGTCGTTTCGCCGATCGACGACACGCCCGCGTCCCGCGCCGGCATGCAGACCAATGACCTGATTGTCGAAATCGACGGCACCGAAGTTCAAGGCCTCACCCTCGACGAAGCCATCGCCCTGTTAAAGGGCCCGAAAGGCACGCCGGTCGAAATCAAAGTCGTCCGTGACCGCGATGTGGACGCGTTCGATTTGCGCTTGGTGCGCGACATTGTCCGCGTCGAAGCCGTTGCCCACCGCGTCGAAGACGATTTCGGCTATATTCGCATTCGCACGTTCAGTGAACGGACTGAACAAGGACTGAAGAAAGCGATTCGCGAACTCGACAAAGAAATCCCAGGCGGGCCAAAGGGCTATATCCTCGATCTTCGCTCCAATCCCGGCGGATTGCTCGACCAAGCCGTCGCCGTATCGGACGCGTTCCTTGAAGGCGGCGAAATCGTCTCCACTCGCGGACGCCACGCCAAAGACACGATGCGCGAAATGGGCCGACGCGGCGACCTGACCAAAGGCAAGCCTATCGTCGTTCTGATCAATGGCGGCTCGGCGTCGGCGTCGGAAATCGTCGCTGGCGCGCTGCAGGATCGCAATCGCGCGCTATTGCTTGGCACGAAGAGTTTCGGCAAGGGCAGCGTCCAGACCGTGATCCCGTTGCAAAACGGGCTTCAGGGCGCGTTGCGCCTGACGACGGCGCGCTATTACACGCCGTCCGGTCGGTCCATTCAGGCCCAGGGCATCGTTCCTGACATCGTGATGCCGGTGATCTATCCTGGCCAAGAAGTCCCGTCTGAACGGCCGAGCGAGAGCGATCTGCCGGGCGCCCTAGACGTGAGCGACGAAGAAGCGGCCGGTGAAGAACAAGCGGCGGCGGCCCCTGTCGAGGAAGCGACGACCGAAGCGACCGAGGAGGAAGCTGAGGTTCTGGTCGAGGGCGTCAAGCCAATCGAATGCGGCTATGAAGAGGACGGTGAGACCATCAAGGACTGCCAGCTCGATCGCGCCAAGACGATCCTCGCTAACGCGACCGAGTATCGCCAGCTCCTCGCAAGCGCGGGCGAATCCAGTCAATAAGGCGTCGAAAACGCCTTCAAGCATCAAAACCGGCCATGTTGGCCGGTTTTTTTGTGCGCGGAACGACTGATGAAACCGTCGGCGTTTGTGTTCCGTTAACCACAAGCTTTCTACTCTCCCGCCTAACGTTAACGCATTGGCAGAAGGTGCGCGCCGAGATGAAACGCCTCAACCGACGAACGCCGGTCATCGGCCGACTGACCCTTGCTTGGGGCGCCTTCGCGGTTATCGCCATGACAGGCGTGGTTCTCGTGACCGGCTCGAAAAACCACGCCGAGGTGCGGCTGCAAGTGCTCCCGACCCAGCGCGTGGCCTTGGCGGCGACGCCGCCGGAACGCCTCGCTCAACCACCGCGACAGGCCGCGTCAAAAACGGCGGCCGCGCCCGTCGCCGCGCAATCCCCCAAGCCTGGAGCGGTGACCGCCCCAAACCTCGCCAGCATTGACGCCGCCGACCTTGGCCCTGAAGCCGTCATTATCACTGTTGACGGCCGCCCGGCTGAATCACCGGAGGATCGACGCTTACGGCGCCAGGCGAGGAAATCCCCCGCCGCGTCGATTTCCCCGATCGCTGATCCGCTGCCTGCGCTACTGCGCAATTCCACTTATGGACCGACGCCGACGGTCAGTCGCGACGGCGACCGGCCGTCGACAGTCTATGTTCATCCGTTTACGCCGGGCGACGATCCAAACGTCGCGATTATTGTCGGCGGGCTTGGCCTTGACGCCAACCTGACCCAACGAGCAATCGATGAGCTGCCGTCCTCGGTGACGCTGGCGTTCGCGCCCTATGGCAAGGATCTCGACTATTGGACGGCGCGCGCCCGTAAGGCCGGTCATGAAATCTTGTTGGAGCTACCGATGGAGCAAGGCCCGAAAAGCCAAGCGCCGATCGGCCCGGCGGGGCTAAAGACCGACTATCACGCGCGGGAAAATGGGCAGCGACTTGAATGGCTATTGTCCCGCTTCCAAAGCTATTTCGGCGTCACCAATTACTTGGGCGCAAAATTCGCCGCAGACCGCAATTCAATTTCGCCGGTATTGGCGCGCTTGCGCGCCGCCGGCCTCGCCTATTTTGACGACACCGGCGCCATCAAACGGTTTGGCGACCCATCGGCCTTAGGGGTGGCGGAGGTCGATCGCCTGGTCGGCGGCGTCGCGGATCTCACTGAAGACCTCGGTACGCTTGAACGCGTCGCCGTGCGCGACGGCCTCGGCAAAGTCTATTTGACGCCGGACTCCTTCGACGCCTTGTCAGCCTGGGCGTGGAATCTTGAATCCAGGGAGTTGACCCTAGCGCCGGCATCGGCTGTCTTCGCCATGGACGTAAATGGGTCTTAGGACCCGATCAGGACCCAATGGACATCGACGACCTTCTTACGCGCTATCGCCCGAATGTCGGGGTGGCGCTGTTTAACCGCCGCGGCGAGGTTTTTCTCGGCCAGCGCGTCGGCGATTTCGCCGATATCGGCGAAGTGCGCGACGCCTTTCGTTGGCAAATGCCCCAAGGCGGGATCGACGCCGGCGAGACGCCGGCCGAGGCCGCAGTCCGTGAACTGAAGGAAGAGACTGGCGTCGTTTCCGCGCGCCTATTGACGATCACGCCTGGATGGCTGGCATATGATTTCCCGCCGGACTATCCGAAGAAAAAGTGGGCTGGGCAAAGACAGAAATGGGCGGCGATGCTGTTCGACGGCGATGACGCCGAGATCGATCTTAACGCCGACGACCATCAAGAATTCGACAAATGGCGATGGGCGGCGCTGGAGGACGCGCCGAACCTCATCGTGCCGTTCAAACGGCGGGTGTACGAGCAAATGGTGACGGCTTTTTCGCCGCTCAAAGACTTTATTCGATCCTTGAGCGTCGACTAAGGACCGATTAGAGCGCTGCTTCGAGCTCTTTCAAATGCGCCAGTTCGATCTGCGCGTTTTGACGCGTCGTCTCCGTCGTGTCGTCATCGGAGAGATCTTCTTCGCAATCCTTGATCCGCTTCAGGATCTCGTCGCGGTTCAAGTCCGCGACCGGGATCGCCTCTTCAGCCAAGACCGTCAGTCCGGCCGGAGTCACGTCGGCGAAACCGCCGCGCACGAAGACCCGGGTCTCCTCGCCGCCATTGCGCACTTTGACGACGCCTGGGCTCAAGGTCGACATGAACGGCGCGTGGTTCGGCAAAACGCCGAACACGCCTTCAGCGCCGGGAACGTCGACCTGGTCGACGTCCTCGGACATGATTTGCCGCTCCGGCGACACTAGATTGAAATGGAGTTTGTCAGCCATTCAATTCTTCCTGACCAAGACCAATCGGCGGCCTTACGCGGCCTCCGCGGCGAGCTTCGCGGCTTTCTGGATTGCTTCGTCAATCGACCCGACCATGTAGAACGCCGCTTCCGGCAGATGATCGTATTCGCCAGCGACGAGGCCTTTAAAGCCTTTGATCGTGTCTTCAAGCGGCACCTGGACGCCCGGGCTGCCGGTGAAGACCTCGGCGACGTCAAACGGCTGCGACAGGAAGCGCTCAACTTTACGCGCCCGCGCCACGACCAATTTGTCGTCCTCAGAAAGTTCATCCATGCCCAAAATCGCGATGATGTCTTGCAGCGCCTTATAGCGTTGCAGGATGCCCTGGACCTGACGCGCCACGTCATAGTGCTCGTCGCCAATGATACGCGGGTCAAGAATACGCGACGTTGAGTCGAGCGGGTCCACGGCCGGGTAGATGCCTTTCTCGGCGATCGCCCGGTTCAACACGGTGGTTGCGTCCAAGTGCGAGAACGAGGTCGCCGGCGCAGGGTCGGTCAAGTCGTCGGCCGGCACATAGATGGCTTGCACCGAGGTGATCGAGCCTTTGGTCGTGGTGGTGATGCGCTCTTGCAGGCCGCCCATGTCGGTCGCCAAGGTCGGCTGATAGCCCACCGCCGACGGGATCCGACCGAGCAGCGCCGACACTTCCGAACCCGCCTGGGTGAAGCGGAAAATGTTGTCGACGAAGAAGAGAACGTCTTGGCCCTGATCGCGGAAGTGTTCAGCGACGGTCAGGCCGGACAGAGCGACACGCGCGCGCGCGCCCGGCGGTTCGTTCATCTGGCCGTACACAAGCGCGGCTTTGGAGCCTTCGGTCGATCCGTTATTGTCTTTCGGATCGATGTTCACTTTCGATTCGATCATTTCCCAGTAAAGGTCGTTGCCTTCACGGGTCCGCTCGCCAACGCCTGCGAACACGGAGTAACCGCCGTGGGTTTTCGCGATGTTGTTGATCAGCTCCATGATCAGA
>CAYWWL010000127.1:0-6193 GCA_964461925.1 uncultured Caulobacterales bacterium
TGGGTCCATGAAGGCGAAAACCCGAAAGGGCCGATCGCCCCAGCATGACCGATTGGCGTGGCCTAGGGACGCGATCTATTCGTCACGCAGGGCTTTGTTGCGCACGTCAGTCAGTGGCTTCAGCAGATACGCGAGCACCGAGCGCTTGCCATTGAGAATGTCCACTTCCGCAGCCATGCCCGGCATGATCTTCAAGTCGCCGTCGGCGGTTTTGAATGTTTCCTGATCGGTGCGCACCCAAATTTCAAAATATTGCTCGCCGGTCTTCTCGTCCGCGACGGCGTCGGCGCCGATGGTCTCGATGGCTGCGGGCAGACTGCCATAGATCGAGGAGTCATAGGCGGTGAGCTTGACCATCACGTCCTGGCCCTCGGTGAGGAATCCAATGTCGGCCGGCTTAATCCGCGCTTGCACCAGCGGCGTGTCGCCGTCAGGCACCAATTCGACCACGGTTTCACCCGGACGCACGGTGCCGCCAATCGTGGTCACCATGACGCGATTGACGACGCCGTCGATCGGCGCTTTCAAGTCCGTGCGTTCGATCCGGTCGCGCAGCGCCGGCAATTCGCCGGCGTATTCCGCCATTTGTTCCTTCGCATGGGTCAATTCGGACGCAGCGGCGCTGCGATAGGTCTGTTCGATGCTGACAAGCTCCGATTCGGCCCGGCGCACGGCGATCTCCGCGCGCTTTAGTTCGTTTTCCGCATTGGCCCGGCGCTGCTTGACCCGGACAAGTTCGATCCGCGGCTCGATGCCGTCGGCCACTAAGGGTTCAATGATCTGCAACTCCTCGTCGGCGAGCACGAGCGCTTGGCGCGCATACGTGGCCGCGGCTTTGGCATCGTCGAGCTTCGCTTCATGCACCGAGCGATTGGTGCGGAAATCGGCGAGCCGCGCTTGGAACAAGGCGCGTTCATCGGCCACGATCTGCGGCGCAGACGCGGCGAGATCGCCCGGGAAGGACAAAGACGCGCCCTGGGACTCCGTTTCGAGCCGAATAATCCGCGCCGCAAGCAAATTGTATCCGTCACGACCTTTCGAATAATCGGCGTTCACTTGGGTCGAATCGAGTTGCACTAAAACGTCGCCCTGTTTCACCGCGTCGCCGGCCTTCACCAGTATCTTCTTGACGATGCCGCCTTCGAAATACTGCACGGTCTGCAATTGGCTCGACGGCACGACGCGGCCTTCGGCGCGCGTGACCCGGTCGAGCTTGGCCGTGGACGCCCACACCAGTCCGAAAACGACGACGCCAATGATCAGATAGAAGAGATATTGCGCCGCCTTGGCGGGCTGCACCGGGAGATCGACGTCAATCGATTCGTCCGTCGCGTATTGGTCATTGCTGGTCATCTATGCGCTCCGCCGGCGGGTCGTTTGAGTTTGATGGTCGTGGTCCGTCGTCGGCGAGGACGCGGATTGAGCAGGTTTCGCCACGATCCGCGGCGCGCCGCGCGCGGCGGCGTCCTGGGCCGCAGCCGCCAGCATTTGCCGGCGCATCCGCTCGACTTGATCGGGATGGTTCGGGCTTCCCGCCGCCTGGCCGGGGCCGAGCGTCGCCCCCTGCGGCTGGCGCGCCTGGACCGGCGCCGGCGCCTTAGCGCCTTTCAATGCGGTCAGTTTACGAATGATATCGTCGCGCGGTCCGTCAATGATCACCCGGCCTTTGTCGAGCACGATGATCCGGTCGACGAGATTGAGCATCGACATGCGATGGGTGACCAAGAGCAAGGTCCGATCCCGGGTCGCCGCGCGTAAGGCGGCGGTTAGCCGCGCCTCGGCTTGATTGTCCAGCGCGCTCGAGGGTTCGTCGAGCAACATCATCGGCGGATCCGCCGCGAGGGCCCTGGCGAGCGCGATCGACTGGCGCTGTCCGCCGGACAATCCCTCGCCGCGTTCGGCCAAATGGAGATCGTATCCGGCGTCAGTGGCGCCGATGAAATCATGCACGCCGGCGGTTTTCGCCGCGCGCAGAATGTCGGCGTCGGAGACTTTCTCCAATCCAAGGGTGATGTTCTCCTTCACCGAGCCGCTGAACAAGAACACTTCTTGCAGCACCACGCCGATATTGGCGCGAAGATCCTGGGGCCGGACTTGGCGCAGATCGGTATCGTCCAACAACACTTGGCCGTCATCGGGCTGATACATGCCCATAGCGAGACGAACGATGGTCGATTTGCCGGAGCCGTTGCGACCGAGGATCGCCACCCGCTCGCCCGGCTCGATGGTGAACGAGACATCGTCCAAGGCGCGGGCTTTTTGTTCCGGATAGGAAAAGCTGACGTCGCGGAATTCGATCCGACCGTCCAACTTATCGCGCACGAGATATTGCCTGTTCGGATCGCTGTCGCTGCGCGTGGCCATCAACTGGTCAAGAGCGCGATAGGACGCCATCGCGCCGGACATGCGGCTCAAAAGCCCCGCGACCTGCGCTAAGGGCGCCATGGCCCGGCCAGTGAGAATCACGCAGGCGATCAGCCCGCCCATGGACAAGGCGTTGTCGCCGACCAGCAATACGCCAAGCACGACCACGCCCACTTGCGTGACCTGCTGGGCGAAGCTGGCGAAATTCACCGCAAATTGATTGAGGAAGCGACCAAGGGTCGAGGTCTTGGCTTGCCGGGCGACGCTCTCGCGCCAACGGGCGCGCATTAAGTCCGCCGCCGCGACGCTTTTCACCGTCTCTAGAGCCGACAGGGTTTCGATCAAGACCGCGTGCTTTGATGAGCCCTCGGCCATGGAGGTTTTCATATGCCGCAGGATCACCGGCTGCAGCAAGACGCCGACGGCGATGGTCGCGATCACCGCGCCGAACGGGACCAGGGCCACCGGACCGCCGATCATGGCGATCACCGCGACGAAAACAAAGATGAACGGAAAATCTACCAACGCCACCAGGGTCGCGCTGGAGAAAAAGTCCTTCAGATTATCGAAGTCCTTAACCAGGCTCGCGGTGGCGCCGACCGCGCCTTTGCGCGCGTCAAGACGCATGGAAATTAATCGGTCGAACACTTTGCCGCCGACCACGGCGTCGAGCCGCTGGCCGGCGATGTCGACAAAATAGCCGCGCAAGGATTTTAGGCAGAAATCGAAAATATGCGCGACCATCACCCCAATGGTCAGGGCGATCAGGCTTTCAATCGCGTTGTTCGGCAGCACCCGGTCATAAACCGTCATGATGAAGAAGGACGAAAACAGGCCGAGAAAATTGATCACCGCCGCCGCGCCGACAGTCTGGCCATAGATTTTCGCATTCGCCGTGGCCGGCCCGAACAGCCAATGATCAGGCCGCACAAGACGTTGGAATAAAGACTGTCGTTCAGCCATCAACGCCGCCTCCAATCTCGTCCCAGACCGAACCGCCGTCGCCGCCGGTGAACAATCGCGACAGATCGCCGGTGAACGTCATTAGATCATAGACCGCCACGTCCCGGGTCGCGGCGCCTATCAAATAGGCGACGCCGGCTTCGAACCATTCATTCTCCGCCTGCAGAATATCGAGAAGATCGCCGCGGGAGGCGCGAAACCGGGCCGCGACGAGATCGCGGGCGGCGTGGTGCGAGATCAGCGCCGTCTCCAGCGCTTTGACCCGCTCGTCATTGGCTTTTTGCCGTTCAAAGGCGATCGCCGCGTCCCGCACGATCGCCAGTTCCGTTTGAGCGGCTTCATATTCGCTTTGCTTGGCCGCGGCGCGGGCTTGGCCGATCGCAGATCGCCGCAAGCCGCCAGCAAAGAGATCATAGCGGAGATTGACGCCGGCGCGCAGGTCATAGTCGTCGCCGTCGCCGATATCGAATTTGGTGGCCTCCAGGCTGGCGTCCAGGGTTGGCAGACGCGCGCCCTTCGCAGCGCGGACGTTCGCGCGCTGCTCGTCGAGCCGCGCTTGGGCGGCCCCGAGGGAGGGATGGCGCGCCCTTGCGGCCTTGATCGCTTCTTCCTGGGACGATACGGCGAGCACGCCGAGCGTCGGCCAAGCGAGATCTTCGGACGGCGCGCCAAAGAATTCTTTATACCGTATTTCCGCCAGTCTCTGACTTTCGCGGATTTGCACCACCCGCGCCCGCGCTGTGCCGAGGCGCGCCGCGGCGCGCATCACGTCGGCCTTAACGCCGGTGCCGCGGCGTTCGCGTTCCGACACTTGCCGCAGCAGTTTTTCATGCCGCGCGATGAATTCGTCGCCAAGCCGCCCGATCGCTTGATAGGCCAATAGATCGTGATACGCCGTCAGTGCGGCGATCGTCAGCTCGTTGGTCCGCTCCCATTGGCTCATGCGGCGTTCGGCGTTTTGCGCCTTCGCGCTTTTGATACGCGCGTAGGACGCGCCGCCGTCATACAATAGTTGCCGTACGGATAGGCTGGCGTTGGTCTGCCCGCTCGGCCGCTGCGCTTGGGTTATGTTCTGCGTCGCCGCGTCGAATTCGCGGGTCAGGGAATAATCCGCGTTAACCCCTGTCGAAATCGACGGGTACAACGCCGCCCGCGCGGCTTTAAGAAATTCTTCGCTTTCATTAACCCGGGCCGCGGCCCCGCCATAGGTCGGATGCCGCAGCACCGCTTGGGCGACAGAGCGACGAAACGCTTCGTCTTCAATGCTTCCCTCAAGCACGTAACCAGCGGCGCCAAGGGCCTCGCCGAGTTCGCTAGACCGCGCGCGGCCTTCTGTTAAGGGGTAGAGCGAGCCTCCGGCGTCCGCGTGCGCAAATGGCGTCGTCGCCATTAAAGCGCAGGCCGCCGCCGCCATTTGCCATCGATTCACCATTACGCCTGCCGTACTTCTGAACATTAAGGGCGCTACGCACACGGAGCGCGTTAACCTTGTCTGTCAGGGATAGGCGGGCAGCGTTAATTTTGTGTCTAGGCCGGTCCGAAAAGCCGGCCCATTAGCGATAGATAATCGATTATTAATCTACCAAGACCGGCGGCGCTTAATAAGCGACGTCCACGTCTTCAATATTGGCGAAGAGTTTGTCGCCGCACACGACCTTGATCGCGCGATAGGAGGAATAGGCGGCGTCCCCGCTATAGCGCACCTCCGCGTTCACGACCACTTGCGAAACGATGCCGGTGGGCGCTTTCCAAACGACGTTGAACGTCTGCGCCGGCGGCATCGCGCGATCGGCCGGACCGGGCTCCAAGCTGATCTCAAAACCTGGGGTCGGCGCTGACAGACGACCAACGATATGCAGGCGGCCATTAGGCGCGCCTTGGCCGTCGATTTTGGGCATTTTGTCCACCCAAGCGCGCCAATCGCCTGGGCCGAAAAACGGACAGGATGAGGGATTGGCTTTGGCGAAGCCCGGCTTCAGCGGCTGCGCCTCTTCCTCGCTGGCGCAGGCCGACATCGCCAATGCGCAAAACGCCGCGACAGCGCCGCTGATGAACGATAGCTTGGTCGACATTGCTTTCTCCCTCTAAAGCCCTCATCGCCCGCGGTCGCGCAAGGCGGGCATGGCCGATCGCTTCTGCTGCGGCGCCGTATTTCTTGCCGCGCTCGCCCATTCATTGCTAAGTCGATCGGGCGATAACCATAACGTGATAATGCGGCGGGGTGAACCGCCTGCGACGGACGAAGGAGCCGAAACGAAGCCCTATGGCGAATATCTTGACCGGCGCGCGGATCTTTCTCGTCCTGCCCTTTATTTTTGCGTTCACCGCGAACGCTGCGTGGAACATGAAGGCGGCCCTCGCCATTTATGTGATCGCCGCGGCGACCGACTTTCTCGACGGCTATGTCGCCCGCGCGCGCAATGACGTCACGCCATTGGGCCGCGCCCTTGATCCTATCGCGGATAAACTTCTGATCACCGCCGCGCTTATTTTGTTGGTGCGAAACGGGGTTCTGCATGGCGTGGAGAGCCTCGCCGCAATTCTGCTGATCTTGCGGGAAGTCTTCGTCAGCGGACTTCGCGAGGCGCTGGCGGGCAAAGCGGCGCAATTGCCAGTCACCGGCCTCGCCAAGGCCAAGACGACGATGCAGATGATCGCCGGCGGATTGCTGCTCGCGGCGACGCCGACGGGCCTGTTGGGAGACGACTGGCGCGCCCTCGCCTTGGCGAGTTTCTGGCTTGCGGTCGCATTGACCATTTGGACAGGCGTTCAATATGCCCTTCGGGCGATCGCTATGCTAAACTCCGCGCCCGCGGACGACGGCACCGCCTAGCCTGGAGATTTCCGATCGACGAACCTCAAGCGC
>CAYWWL010000128.1:0-6178 GCA_964461925.1 uncultured Caulobacterales bacterium
GATCAGGCCCGGCGCGGCGGTTTCGGCGAGATCGGCGAAATCGATCTCGTCCGCGCCATTGGCTTCGGCGATCAGCCGGGCGCGCTTGAGCCGCGCCGTCGTCAGTTCAAGATTAGCGGCCGCGAGGTCCGCTTGGGCGAAGCTGTTCTCGATGCGGAAAAGCACCGCGCCCTTTTCGACGCGATCGCCTTCGGCGACGAAAATATTCTTGATGATGCCGCCTTCATAATGCTGAACGATATTATTGCGCTCTTGCGACACGACCCGGCCGCTGCCTCTGGTGACGCGGTCAAGCTTGGCGATCGAGGCCCAGGCGAGAAACGCGACCAAAAGCCCGACCACCATCGCCAGAAACTGGCGGCTGGCGCGGGTCGATAATTGCGCCGCGGCGGGCGCGTCGAACTGCAGCTGATTGTCCTCAGCTGACGGGTCATGAGCTTGGTTCGCGTTATCCATGCTCTTCACCTACGGAATCGTCATTAACCCATCCTTACTTATTGCCGCCTAGTTATTGGCGTTCGACAAATAATGTTCAGGGCCATGACGTCTCGACCCGATTCCACCAATGCGGCGACGGCCGCTGCTTCGATTCCCGCCGGCCTGCCGCTCCCCGCGGCGATGAACCGCGTGGCGCGCGCTCGCGGTCTTGGCCTCGACGCCAGCGACGACGCGCTGATCGCCGAGTTCGGCGACAAGCCGACGCCGTCGTCGATCGCCATGCTGAGCGAAGAGCTGGGCGGCGCGTTTCGTTTCGAGCGCGCCAAGGGCGCGCCCTCGCAAACGCCGGCGATCGCCATCCTCCGCAATGGCGGCGCTTTGGTGGTGACCGCCGCGTCCGACCAGGGCCTGACCGTGGAAGGCGCGAACGGCGCCGCGACTTTTGGCTTCGACGAATTGGCGCCGCAGCTCACCGGCATTTACCTGGCGTTCGGCTTGACCGACCAATCGCCGCATAAATTAGTCAATCAAGCGACGGTCGCGCCGACGGCCAAGGACGGCGAAAACAAGCCCGCGCGCACTGGCGCCCTGTCCTGGTTAATCGCCGCCTTGTGGCGTCGCAGCCGGCCTGAATTCCTGCAGCTTTTGGCCGCCTCCTTAGTGATCAACGCCTTCATGGTGGCGTTGCCGCTTTATATCATGTCGGTCTATGACCGGGTCATTCCGCATACGGCTTTCGAAAGCCTGGTGACGCTCACCGTGGGCGTCGGCATCGTCCTGATCGCCGATCTCGGCTTGCGGTTCACGCGATTGAAGTTCTCCGAAGTGATCGGACTGAAAATCTCCCGCGATCTGCAAATGTCGCTCTATCGCCGGCTCTTGTTCGTCAAGCTGGCCCGGCGTCCGAATCACGCCGCGGCGATCACTAATATTCAGAACGAAGTCGAGGCGATTTGCCTGTTGACGCCGGACTTCCTCGCCGCCGCAGTGGCCGACACCCTATTGGCGATATCAATCCTTACCCTGATTGCGTATATCGGCGGCGGCATCGTCGTCGCGCCGATCATCGGGGCCGCATTGGTCGTCATGACCGTTTTCATCGGCTCGTGGGGCGCGCGCAAGCAGACCGAGCAAGCCG
The DNA here is from genome assembly GCA_964461925.1 of uncultured Caulobacterales bacterium. Lineage (GTDB taxonomy): Bacteria > Pseudomonadota > Alphaproteobacteria > Caulobacterales > Parvularculaceae > MED-G105. Next base: position 1,577 of record CAYWWL010000128.1, read on the forward strand.
CGATGCTTAAGAGCGCGGCCTCGGCGCAAGTGGGCGAGACCCTCGATTCCCTCACCGGCGTCAAAGCGAACGCGGCTGAACACGCGCTGATGGCGCGGTTCGAAAACATCGCCGACGCCGCCGGGTTGAAAGGCCATTTGGCGCGGCAGCGCGCGCGCTTCTCCGGCCATGCGGCCGGCGTGATCGTGCAAGGAACCGTGGTGGCCACGTTGTTTCTGGGCGTCACCCGGATCGACGCCGGCCTGATGTCCATCGGCAATCTCGCCGCGACCACGATCCTGGTCGGTCGCGCGGTCATGCCGGTCAGTCATTTGGTGGATCAATTCTGCCGGCTATGGACATTGAAGGACGTGCTCAATGGCGCGTTCGCCTTTGTCGACGAAGAAGAGGAAAAGGCGGGCGAACGCGACGGCGGCGAGGGCCGCCCCTTCGCCGGCGCGGTGTCATTGCGCAATGTCAGCTATCGCCATGACAGCTCGGGGGTCATGGCGGTGTCCGACCTCTCCTTGGATATCGCCGCCGGCGAAAAGATCGGCGTCGTCGGCAAGAATGGCAGCGGCAAGAGCACGCTCTTGCACCTGATCCCGCAATTATACACGCCAAGCGACGGCGCGATCCTGATCGACGGTTATGACAGCCGGCAATATTCCGCCCGCCGATTGCGCCTCGACATCGGCTTTATGCCGCAAGAAACGACGCTGTTTAACGCGACCATTAGGGAAAATATCTGCCTTGGCGTCGCCGACGTAGACGAGGCGGCGTTCGAACAAGCCGTGCGGTTGTCCGGCGTCGATCGCTTCGTGCGGCGTCATCCGCAAGGCTATTCATTGACGGTCGGACCGCGAGGCGAATTCCTATCCGCCGGCGAACGCCAAGCCGTGGGGCTCGCGCGCACTTTGTTGCGTCCGCGGAAAATGCTGCTCCTCGACGAACCGTCCTCGCTGATGGACCATACCGCCGAAGCGGAGCTGATCGCCGCCTTGGGTCCGTATCTTCAGGATAAGACCACCCTGATCAGCACCCACCGGCTGAAACTATTGGAGCTGGTGGATCGGGTGATCGTGCTCGACCAAGGCCGCATCGCCATGGATGGCCCCCGGGACGAAATTCTCGCGCGCCTCGGCGGCGGGTCGCGACCGTCGTCATCGACCGCGCTAAATGCTGGCGCGGTCGCCTAATCCAACTGCAACATTCCCACGTATCGCCTTTATGGCGATAATGCAGAAACAGGCCCTTGTTATTGGCGCGTCCGGCGGCATTGGCGCAGCCATGCGTCAGCATCTCGACAATGACCCGGCGTACGACACCGTGATCGGCCTTAGCCGCCGTCCGGATCGTCTCGACATCACCGACGAGGCGAGCGTCGCCGCCGCCGCCGAACGGCTCCATGACCATGTATTTGATCTGATCGTGGTCGCCACGGGCGTCTTGTCCCCAACCCCGTCGACGCCAGAAAAATCGTTTCGCGACGTCGACGCCGACGGCCTCTCGCGCACCTTCGCCAACAACGCGTTTGGCGTCGCATTCATCATCAAGCATTTTGCGCCGCTGCTGGCGAAGGGCCGGCGCGCGGTGTTCGCCGCCCTGTCCGCCCGGGTCGGCTCCATCGGCGACAATCAGCTCGGCGGCTGGGTGAGCTATCGCGCCTCGAAGGCCGCGCTGAACCAGATCATGAAATGCGCCGCCATCGAATACGGGCGGACCCGCGACCAAGCGATCTTCGCAAGCCTTCATCCCGGCACCGTAGAGACCGCCCTGTCGCAGCCGTTCGCTCGCGGCCGTTTCACGGCGACGGCGGACGAGGCGGCAGCCAAGCTTCGGCGGGTGCTAGACGAGCTGTCCCCTGAACAATCAGGCGGATTTTTCGCCTATGACGGTTCGGAGATCGCCTGGTGACGTCGCGGCTGATCGTCGTCCTTGGCGATCAGTTGACGCCAGGTCTGGCTAGCCTTCGTGACGCCGACAAGACCACTGACGTCGTCGTCATGGGAGAAGTCGGCGCCGAAGCGGGGTACGCCAACCACCACAAGAAAAAACTGATCTTCGTCTTCTCCGCCATGCGTCACTTCGCGGAGGAATTGCGCGCCGACGGCTGGCGGGTCGATTACGCCCGGCTCGACGAGGACGGATTCGACGACCTCACCGCCCTGATCGACGCCGCGGTCATACGGCGCCGGCCGGCGGAAATTCTCGTCACCGCGCCTGGCGAGCACCGCGTGGCGGCGGAGATCGCGCAATGGTCGACTCGTTTTGACGCGCCGGTGCGAGTGCTTGAGGACGATCGGTTTCTCGCCTCCAACGACGACTTCGCGGCCTGGGCCAAGGGCAAGAAAGCCCTGCGCATGGAGTATTTCTACCGGGCAATGCGACGCAAGACCGGGCTCTTGATGGACGGCGACGAGCCGGCCGGCGGGCAGTGGAACTTCGACGCAGACAACCGCAAACCGGCGCCCGACGGCTTGAAAACCCCGCCGCCCTTGCGCGCCGCCCCCGATGCGATCACCAGGGACGTCGCCGCCATGGTGAAAGATCGGTTTCCGGATAATTTCGGCGATGGAGACGATTTCTGGTTCGCCGTGACTCGGTCCGACGCGGAAGCCGCGCGGGACTATTTCATTGAGCGCGGCCTGCCGATTTTTGGCGACTATCAAGACGCCATGGCGAGCGACAATCCGTTTCTCGCGCACTCGCTTCTGGCGCTTTATATCAATATCGGCCTGCTCGACCCTCTCGACGTCTGCGCCCGCGCCGAAAGGGCGTATACGGATGGGCGGGCGCCGATCAACGCCGTCGAAGGCTTCATTCGGCAGATTATCGGTTGGCGCGAATTCATTCGCGGCGTCTACTTCCATGAAGGGCCCGGCTATGTCGAGCGCAACGAACTTGGCGCCGACTTGGCTTTGCCGTCGTTCTATTGGACCGGCGACACGGACATGGCGTGCGTGCGCGCCGCCGTGGAGCAAACCCGTTCAGAAGCCTACGCCCACCATATTCAACGCCTAATGGTGACTGGGGTTTTCGCTTTGATCGCTGGGATCAACCCTTACGAGGTACACAAATGGTATCTTGGCGTCTATGCGGACGCGTATGAGTGGGTCGAAGCGCCGAACACGATCGGCATGGCGCTGTTCGCCGACGGCGGCGTGGTGGCGTCGAAGCCCTATGCGGCCAGCGGCGCCTACATCAACCGCATGTCGAATTATTGCAAATCCTGCCGCTATAAAGTGGCGAAGAAGACCGAAGACGACGCCTGTCCGTTCAATGCGCTGTATTGGGACTTCTTGCTGCGCCATGAAGAGTCGTTCAGCCGCAATCCGCGCGTGTCCCGCGCCTATCAAACCTGGCGGCGCATGGGACCGGAAAAGCAACAGGCGTATCGGGCGCGGGCGGCGGTTCTGCGCGACGCCTTGGCGGCGGGCGGCAAGGTCTAATCAGAGAATGTCGAGGACGTTTTCCGGCGGGCGGCCAATCGCCGCCCGGTCGCCATTGACCGCGATCGGCCGTTCGATCAATCGCGGCTCGTCGGCCATCGCTTTGACCAGCGCCGAGTCCGATCCCTCGAGATTGACGCCGGCGTCGCGCGCGTCCTTCGGACGGATCAGATCTCGCGCGGTGACGCCCAATAGCGCCAAAAGCTCTTTGATCGCCGTCGCGGACAAGGGCGTCTTTATGTACTCCACCACGTCGAGATCGACCCCGCGCTCTTGCAAGAGGGCCAGGGCGGCGCGGGATTTCGAACAGCGGGGGTTATGATAGAGAGTGACGGTCATCCGCGGCCCTACAGAGCGAGCCGGTAACCGCCGGCTTCGGTCAACAGGATCGAGGCGTGCGACGGATCGGGCTCGATCTTCTGACGCAGGCGATAGACATGGGTTTCCAACGTATGCGTCGTAACGCCGGAGTTATAGCCCCAAACTTCGTCGAGCAAGACGTCGCGGGTCACGGGCTTGCCGCCCGCGCGGTAGAGAAACTTCAGGATCGACGTTTCTTTCTCCGTAAGCCGAATTTTGCGGTCTTCTTCGGCGGCGAGCATTTTCACCGAGGGACGGAATTCATACGGCCCGATCTTGAACACGGCGTCCTCGTTCTGCTCATGGCTGCGTAAGTGCGCGCGCACTCGCGCCAAGAGAACGGCGAACTTAAACGGCTTGGTGACATAGTCGTTAGCGCCGGAATTGAGCCCCAGAACTTCGTCGGCGTCGCTATCGGCGCCGGTAAGCATGATGATCGGCGATTTGAAGCCGTTCTTGCGCATCATTTGGCAGGCTTCTCGGCCGTCAATGTCCGGCAGGCCGACGTCGAGCAGCACGAGATCGATATGCGCTTCTTCTTTCACGGCGGCGATGGCTTCTTGGGCCGTGGCCAGCGGCTCCACGGCGAATTCGTCGTGCAGGGCGAACTGCTCCATTAGCGTGTCGCGCAACAGGTCGTCGTCATCGACCAAGACAATGCGTTTAGCTCGTGTCATTTTCTCTCTTCCCGATTCTTGTCTTGGTGACGTGCTCTACCCGTTAGATCAGTGCGTGTGAAATAAAATGTCAATCACTAGACCGTGACGGCCGCGTGAGAACCTTAGTCCGGCCGTGGGCCGAACACCCCGGA
>CAYWWL010000129.1:0-6175 GCA_964461925.1 uncultured Caulobacterales bacterium
GCCGAGCAGGTCCATGCCGTAGGTCGCGTTGACGTCGATACCGTCGAAGTTGAAGTCGCCGAAGTTGGCGTTCAAGTTCGTGACGGCGCCGGACGTACCAAGCGTCGAACCAATCCAGAGGTCACCCGTGGTTGGGTTCCGGTTGATGAGACCGCAAAGCAGCGGTTCGCCGGTCGTGCCACAGAAGTTGACAATGGTTTGGGCGCCGATGGTGCCGATCCGCTCGGTGATCGCAATGTCGTAGTAGTCGACGGAGAGCGATGCGCCAGCGAACGGCGTAGCGACGAAGCCAACCGTGAAGGTGTCAGCTTGTTCCGGATCGAGATCCGGGTTGCCACCAACGATTTGGTTGTACTGCGAAGCCGGGCTGTCCGGGATCGAGCCGTACTGAGCAGCCGAAACGCCGGTGTTCGCGCACTGTGCAGCCGTGAAGGTCGGCGTAGCGCCGGCACACGGATCAGCACCTGCGAACAGAGCGATCTGCTGGGTCGAGAAGAGTTCGCCGACGTTCGCAGCGCGGATAGCGCGGTTGAACGAACCACGAAGCTTCAGCACGTCGCCGAGGTCGGCGGTTGCGCCGATCTTGAACGAGCTCACGCCACCGGACGTATCGTAGTCAGAGTAACGATAGCCGAGGTCGAGGCTGAGGTCTTGCAAGAAGCCCATGTCCTGAATGACCGGCACTGCGAATTCGGTGTAGAATTCGAGCACGCTCACGCCGCCGTCGATCGGCAGACGAGGACCACCAGCACCGGTGAAGTTGCCTTCAGCTTGGTTCTGGTCGACGGTCACGGAGTAGTTGGTGTCGCGATATTCAACACCGAACACAGCCTGGATCGAGTTCTGAGCCCACGGAATGGTGAAGCCGGTGTCGCCAGCGACGTAACCGGAAACCACGAGGATGTCCGTTGCGCCTTGACGCAGACCAGCGCCGCCGAGAGCAGCAGCAGCTTCAGCCGTAACGCCTTGGCCGAGCGGGGTGAACACTTCGTAAGGCACACAGCCTGCGAACGAACCAGCAGGACAGCCCAGGATCGCATCGTCGAGACGCGAGGTCAGGAAGTCGTTGATGTTGGCTTCGTTCGAAGAGTTGCGGCCGTACAGCCAGTAAGCGTCGTACGTCCAGCTCTCGTTGATCTCGCCTTCAACGCCAGCCGTGATCCGGAAGGAGTTGGATTCGATTTCAGAGATCCGCGGACCGCCTTCAACGTTACGCTTACCAACGTACACCGTGGTGTCGTTGTCAGCGCCAGCTGCTGGCGTGATGCCGAGGTCGGCACAAGCGGAACCGAGAAGCGCATCGGTACATTCGAGGTTGAACGCGTTCACGAAGAAGGTACCCGACTGCGCGATTTGCAGCGAGGTGTTCGTGTTGGCGAACATGGTTTCGATGTACGGCTTGAACGCCGGGCTAATTTCGTAACGAACGGACGAACCGAAGGTCCAACGGTTGTCTGGACGCTGGTAGTGGTTGATCGGCGCGTAGTTGTAGCGGTTCGAGCCGTCATCCGGGATCCAGGTGCCGTCTGCGCCGATGGAGGCGAAGCCGACGAGGCCGTCAGAGATGAAGAAGAAGTTCGGGTTCGGTGCGTTGGCGGAACCGCCGCAAGACGTGCCCGAAGAGTTCAGTGCGCAGTTCGAGTAGTCGCGTGCGCCTTGAAGCAGTTCGTCGTTTTTGCGGTAGGTGAAGTACGCCATTGCGTGGCCACGGCCGTCTGCGAAAGACGAACCAGCAGCGAAGTCAACGTTGTACGACTTGCCGTCGATGCCGGAAGAGCCTTCAACGAGGTCGAAGTTACGCGCAGCTTGGAGGCTACGAGCAAGTTCGTTGTCGCTGTTGTGCTGGTAACCGGAAATCGTGCCGGAAAGCGAAACGCCTTCGAAGTCGGTGTCGAGGATGAAGTTGACAACACCGGCGACAGCGTCGGAACCGTAAACGGCCGAGGCGCCGCCCGTCAGGACTTCAACGCGTTTGACCAGAGCGGCCGGGATTTGGTTGAGGTCGACGGCCTGGGTCCGGATACCGCCTGGCTGCAGGCGCTTACCGTTGACGAGAACCAGGGTCCGTGCCGCGCCGAGACCGCGAAGGTCAGCGGTCGCCGTACCCGTCGCCGGGTTAACGGTGAAGGCGTCGAACGTTGCTTGCAACTGTGGGAACGTATTGAGGAGGTCCTCAACCCGCGTGGTACCCGACAATTGGAAGTCAGCTGCGTCGACCGAGGTAACCGGGCTAGCAGAGTTGAGGTTGGCGTTAGGAATACGCGAACCAGTAACGATGATTTCATCGTCGCTATCTTGCGCGACTGCCGGCATAGCGACGGCGGCGGCGCAGCCTGAAAGCAACGCCGTGCGCAAATAACGTCCGTTGAGACGTTTCATGGACATAAATTTTCCCTCCGAGTTGAACAAGTAGACTGTCGAGCCCTCTAAACGTGACGAACTCCGGAATGTTCGGCCCCCCCAACAAGGGCGTCGACGAACCGGCGTAATTTTGACGGCTGGCCAAAACCTATGTCTCCGGTAACAAATCCGTCAATAAACTTCCCCGGCTGGAAAACACTCTCCACAGGCTGTGTTGCAATATAAGCACAAGGATTGGGACTGGCCGGCCAATTCGGCGGGAATCCGGAAAGGTTTGATTAACCAAAGTTGCCAAGGGATTAATTAGAATGGGGTTTTGCGGCGCCGCGTTAACTTTCCCGGCGGCGTCGAGTCGCTTAAGCTGCAGCGCAGCGACTCAGTTGCAATTTGGCCATGTGTGTGTCCTTCGGGATCCCCAATGACGGGCGCCGAGACGTGTCCCGCGGCGACCAATCCGGGTATCCTGGCGACGCCCCTAAGGGTCGCCCTGTCCATGAGCTAGAAAAGGTCTGACATCGATGCCCACTTATGACGCTTGCACCCTGGCCAACGGTCTCACCCTTGAGCTGTTGCGGGCCGGCGGGACGGGCAAAACCCCGATCCTGTGCATTCCCGGCCTGACCCGAAATGTCCGCGACTTCTCCGACGTGGTCGACGCCTTCTCCAGCCCCGACCGCGAAGTGATCGCAGTGTCGTTACGGGGCCGTTCCGGCTCCGATCGCGCCGAGATGACGTCCTATACGCCGCCGACCTATCGCGACGACGTCCTCGCCCTGCTCGACGCGCTCGGGATCGACCAGGCGATCTTTCTCGGCACCTCCCTCGGCGGCATCACCACCATGTTGACGGCGGAAAAAGCGGTCGAACGGATCAAGGCGGCGATCATCAACGACGTCGGACCGGAGTTAGCCCCGGAAGGCATCATGCGGATCATCGACTATATGAACGCGCGCACCGAAGTTCCTGGGGCGAGCGCCGACGCCCAAGCCCGGGTCAGTTTCGACCAGGCGATCGCCGCCATTCGCGGGATCAACGACGTCGCCTTCCCCGGCCAGGACGCCGCCTTCTGGGAGGTCTTCGCCCGCCGCACCTATCGCGAGGAAGAGCCCGGCCAATGGGCCTTGGATTTCGACCCGCAGATCAGCGTCGCCCTCACCCAAGCGCCGCCGACCCCGGACCTATGGCCTGGCTTTAAGGCCCTCGCCGCGTGTCCGACATTGGTGATCCGCGGCGCGATCAGCGATCTGTTGTCGCCGACCATCGTCGAGCAGATGCGCGAAGCGCGCCCCGGCTTCGAGTATTGCGAAGTGGCGAATGTCGGCCACGCCCCGACACTCGCCGAACCAGAAGCGGTCGCCGCCATCGCCGCTTTCCTCGACGCGCTGTAGCGCCGCCGGCCGAACGGCCCAAGCACTAGATTGAGTGGATGCCGCATTCGGTCTTGTCGGCCCCGCGCCAACGACCGGCGCGCACGCCTTCTTCGGCGGAAGCCGGCTTGGTGCACGGCCAGCACCCAATCGACGGAAATCCCTGGGCCACCAACGGATGCCGCGGCAGTTCGAACCGCGCGGCGTAAGCGTCGATATCCTCCGGCGTCCAACGGATTAGCGGATTGACTTTGATCTGCCCGTTCGAGGCTTCGAACGTCGGCAAGGCCATGCGCGCGCCGCCGTGGAATTGCTTGCGCCCGGTGATCCAGGCGTCGAAGCCGGCGAGCGCGTCTTTCAGCGGCCGGACTTTGCGGATCTCGCAACAGCGGTCAGGATCGCTGCGCCATAGATCCCCGGCCGGATCCTCCGCCGCCAGATCGCGTTGCGGCGGCGGCACGTCGCGCACGTCGGTGAGGCCGAATTGTTTCTCCACCGCGCGGCGATAGCTCAGCGTCTGGGCGAAATGCTTGCCGGTCTCGAGGAAAATCACCGGCGTGTCAGGCGCGACCCGGGAGACCAGATGCAATAGGATTCCCGCTTCCGCCCCGAACGAGGAGACCAGCGCGATGCGCGCGGGAAATTCCTCGGCGATGGCGGCGCGCAGGATCGCCATGGACTCCGCGATCTTCTGATCCAGGGTCTCGTCGCCGGCCACGCCCGCCGGCGCAGCCGGAAACCGGCCTTGCAATCGCGCGACCCGGGCGCCGACGTCCGCCGCGCCGGCGGCGTCCGCGGCGGCCGCAGCCTCAGGGGTCGCCGGGGCTTCGTCTGACGTTTTAATGGCGACGCTCTGGGTCATGCTGGTTCGTCTTTTCCGGTGGCGCGCATTGGGGCGCAATCGCGCTTACGCGGCGGCGGCGCGATTATGGCGGCGGTCGATCACCGTCGTTACGTCGTCCGCGGAGGATTGATAAAAATGCCGAAACTCGCCGAGGGCCGCCTTGAAGCCATCGACGGCGCCGTCGCCGATTTCGAAGGCGTCGAACCCGGAGCGCGCCATGAACAACACCTGATCGCACAACACGTCGCCGCGGGCGCGGATCTGGCCGGCGTATTTCAGCCGCGACCGCAATAGCTTCGCTTGGCTATAAGCGCGCCCGTCGCTGAACACCGGAAACTCGAGAATGACGCCGTCGGCGCGCAACGCCTCCGCGCCCAAAGTCTCCACGTCGACATGGTTCGGCGCGACGATGGCGAATGGCCCGCTCGGGCGCACGCCGTTTTCGAAATCCGCCAGGCTGACTTCGGTCAGATCGGAGTCGGCTTCGGACAAATGTCCGGCGTTAAGCGTCAACATGGTCATAAATCACCTCCTTGAAACGATCGAGCCCGATGCGGCGATAGGCGTCGAGAAAACGCTCCTCGCCCAAGCGATTGTCGCGATAGAACCGAGCCACTTTCTCCACCGCGTCGACTAATTCGTCTGCGGATAAAGAGCGGCCGGTGATGACCGCGAGGCTAGCGTCGTCGGCGGCCGATCCGCCGAGCAATAATTGGTAGAATTCCTCGCCCTTCTTATCGACGCCAAGAACGCCGATATGGCCGACATGGTGATGGCCGCAGGCGTTGATGCAGCCGGAGACCTTGATCTTCAACTCGCCGAGCTCCTCCTCCATGCCGGCGTCGACCAGGCGTTTGGAGATGCGCTGGGCCACCGGGATCGAGCGGGCGTTGGCGAGGCTGCAATAATCAAGACCCGGGCACGCGATCACGTCGCTCGCCAAAGCGATGTTCGCCGCGCCGAGGCCAGCCTCGGTCAGGGCGCGCCAAACCTCGACGAGGGCGTCTTCGCGCACGTGCGGCAGGCAGAGATTTTGCTCATGGGTCGCCCGGGCCTCGTCAAAGGAATAGCGCTCGGCGAGATCGGCCACCGCCTCCATTTGATCGGCGGTGATGTCGCCCGGCGCGACGCCTTCGGTCTTGAGCGAGATGTTGACGATGCGATAGCCCGGCTGACGATGCGCCACGGTGTTGTGGCGGACCCAGCGGGCGAACGCCGCGGAGTCGCGCAAGAGGGCGTCATAGGCCGCAAGGTCCTGGGGCGCGGCGTCGAACGCCGGCGGCGCGAAATAATGCTGAATACGGTCGATTTCGGCGGCGGGCAGATCGACGCCGTCATGGCGCACATGCTCCCACTCTTCCTCCACCTGGGCGCGGAAAGCGTCGACGCCGAGCGCGTTCACCAGGATCTTGATCCGCGCCTTATACTTGTTGTCGCGCCGGCCATATCGGTTGTAGACCCGCAAGATCGCCTCGAGATAGGACAGAAGATGTCGCTTCGGCAGGAAGTCGCGCACGGTCTCGCCAATATAAGGCGTGCGGCCAAGACCGCCGCCGACGATCACCTCGAATCCGACCTCGCCGTCGCGCTCGATCATGCGCAG